>PSRN01000262.1 GCA_003176075.1 Bdellovibrio sp. | reverse complement strand
GGCATCATGCTCAATGTGGGCGCTTGCCTTGGTTTGGTCACGCTTTATTGGATCTTTTACAGCTCCGGTTTAACTCTGGGAAATCACGGTCTGATCCCACCTGTGCTGGCCGCCTGGGGACCTAATTTTATTTTCGTGGGGTTCGCTTTTGCCGCAATTCGCCGCTTGCGGCGATAACGAATCATTGCCGCTTGCGGCGATAGAGGACATGGCCGAGAGGATCGACAATTCTAAAAAGCTTGGGTAAAAAGAAATTTTGCGGAGAGTGAGATGTCTCCGGGGAGAGTCCGATGATTCTTGAAGTTCTCAAATTTCCCGATCCCCGTTTGCGTGAGAAATCCGATGAGGTGAAAGATTTTTCCAGTACGCGGTCTTTGTCGGCGAACATGTTGGAAACGATGTACGCCGAAAACGGCATCGGTCTGGCGGCCCCCCAAGTGGGGGAATTGCACCGCCTGCTGGTCGTTGATTGCCGGCCGCGCGACACCAAGGGGCGATACACGATCGAAGATGTCTCGAAGCTTGAAGCGCAAATCGATCAGCCGCTCGTCATCATCAATCCGCGCCTGATCCGGCAGGAAGGGAAGACGACCTTTGAGGAAGGCTGTTTGAGCGTTCCCACATTTTTTGACACCGTTGAACGGGCGCAATTGATTGAGCTCGAATATCAGGATTTGGCGGGAAAGCCGTGCCGGCTGGTCACGGACGGCCTCTTGGCGATTGTCATTCAACACGAGATGGACCATCTCGAAGGAACGCTTTTTATCGATCACTTAAGTTTGGTGAAGTCGAATAAGATCAAGAACCAAATCCGCAAACATGGCTATCCAGAAAAGAAAAAGAAAGGCGAGGAGGAACTTGAACCGGTGGGCACCTCGTCGCGGCGGAAACTGTGAGTAAAGTTCGTGTTTGCTTCCTGGGGACGCCCGGATTCGCGGCGACCTGCCTGGAAGCTGTCCTGGAGGACCCCCATTATCAGGTTGTTGGCGTGGTCACCCAGCCCGGTCGCCCGGCGGGCCGGCAGCTGCAACTGACCCCGTCGCCGGTGAAGAGTTTGGCGCAGTCCGCAGGGGTGCCGGTCATTTCGCCTGAATCGGTCAACAAATCCCCCGCCATTGAAGAAATTCAGTCCTGGGGCGCCGAGATCGCGATCGTGGTGGCCTTTGGTCAGATCCTCGCGACAAGCTTTTTTGATCTTTTTTCTTTTGGTGCGGTCAATGTTCACGCCTCGGTGTTGCCGCGCTGGCGGGGGGCCGCGCCCATGCAAAGAGGCATTGAGGCCGGCGATACGGAAGGCGGGGTGACGCTGCAGAAAATGGTGCGGGCCCTGGATGCCGGCGATATTTTGGGAATTCGCCGCCTGACCATCCCGCCCGATATGGACGCTCGCGCGCTTCACGATCAGTTGGCGCCTCTCGGGGCTGAACTGCTGCACGTGGAACTGATGGATTACCTGCGCGGCAATTTGGCCGGAACGCCACAGGACCCGTCGCAGGTCACCTACGCCAAGAAAATCGAGAAATCAGAAGCTCAACTTCACTGGAACGATCCAGCCCTTTTGCTTCACAATCGGGTGCGGGCTTTCGTTATGGGGCCCGGCACCTGGGTGCCCTGGGGCGCGAAGAAGTTGAAAATTCATCGGACGGGGCTGTCAGGTGTCGGTTCATCTGGTGTCGGTTCTTCTGGCGCCGGCCTGACGGGAGCCCAAGCTCCTGGAACCGTTTTGCGTGCCGACAAGGACGGAATCTGGGTTGCCACGGGCGACGGAGTTCTGCAGATTTTAGAGCTTCAACCGGAGTCGAGATCTCGCGTGTCAGCGGCTGATTTTTTGAAAGCACAACCCTTAAAGCCCGGAGTTTTGTTTGGAAGTTCTTGAACGGCCACCGCCACCGCCCCCGGAAGCGAATTCTTTTTTAATCGCGCCAAGTATTCTTTCGGCGGATTTCGCCAATTTACAGCGGGAATTGGAGGCGGTGGCGGCGGCCGGCGCCGATTGGATTCATGTCGACGTCATGGACGGCCATTTTGTGCCGAATTTGACCGTCGGAGCTCCGGTGGTGGCGGCCCTCCGAAAGGTGACCAAGCTGCCCCTGGATGTGCACTTGATGATCGACAAACCCGAAAGGTATATGGAAGATTTTCTCAAGGCGGGTTCTGATATTGTCACTTTTCATGTGGAGGCCAGCTTGGATCCGCGCTCCCTTCTTGAGAAAATTCGCGGGCGGGGGAAAAAGTCGGGGATCAGTTTGCGGCCGGCCACTCCGGTGGAGGTGTTATTGCCCCTCCTGCCCTTTGCTGACCTGGTGCTGGTGATGACGGTGGAGCCCGGGTTCGGAGGACAAAGTTTTATGAATGACCAGGCGGCCAAGATCCAGCGTCTGCGCCAGGAAATCGGGTGGCGAAAGCTCGCGACCTTGATTGAAGTGGATGGCGGGATCAACGCGGCGACAAAGGCCAGCTGCAAAGATGCTGACGTGCTGGTGGCGGGGAATTTCATTTTTCAGCACGCCCAAGGTTACGGGCCCGCCATTAAAGAATTGAGGGGAAAGACTTTACCTTATGGTTGAAATCACAGGCACCGGAATTACCGCGAATCAGCTTTACGACTGGAGTCATGGAAGCCATGGAAGCCCCGGCCGCCCCGGCCGCCCAAACTTCGTCCTCGCGGCCAAGGCGCGCGCCGCGGTCGAAGAATCCAGATCTTACATTGCAAGGCGATTGGCGGCGGGCGAAGTCATGTACGGGGTGAACACGGGCTTTGGGTCCTTCAGTTCCGTGCGCATTGAAGATTCGCAAATCGAGGAGCTGCAAAAGAATATCGTCCGCAGTCACTCGACCGGGGTGGGGCAGCCCTTTTCGCGGGCGCAAACCCGGGCCATTATGATTTTGCGGGCCAATGCCCTGGCCAGGGGCCACAGCGGTGTTCGCCCCGCCGTGATTGAAAAAATTCTCGAATTTTTGCACGCCGATGTTCTTCCCGTGATCCCTTCGCAGGGTTCGGTGGGGGCCAGCGGGGATTTGGCCCCCTTGTCTCACCTGGCTCTGGCTTTGATCGGTGAGGGGGAGGCGTGGCCGCTCGCGCTTGAGGATGCCAAGCCCGTCCCCGTCGCCGAACTGCTCGCGGCAAAGAAGATCCAACCGGTCGAGCTTCGATTCAAGGAAGGTCTTTCATTGATTAACGGCTGTCAGGTGATGACGGCCATCGGTCTGTTGTCTTTGGTCGAAGCGTTGGATCTTTCGCTCCTCGCCGATGTGGCGGGGGCCATGTCCCTTGAAGCCTTGCGCGGTTCGCGCTCGGCTTTTGACGATTTGATTTCAGCCAGTCGCCCGCATACGGGAGAACGCCAAACCGCGGCCCGCCTTCGCGGGCTGTTGGGACCTTCGAGTGAGATCGGGCAGAGTCACATCGGTTGCAGTCGCGTTCAAGACGCGTATTCCCTGCGCTGCATGCCCGCCGTTCATGGAGCGGCAAAAGATGCCCTTCGCCAGGCCCTTGCCACCCTCGAAGTGGAAGCCAATTCTTCGACCGATAATCCCCTGGTCTTTGCCAAGGAAGAGAAGATTCTTTCCTGCGGCAATTTTCATGGGATGCCGGTGGCCCTGGCGATGGATTTCGCGGGGATTGCTCTTTCGGCCATGGGGTCGATCAGTGAACAAAGGATCGCGAAACTCATCAATCCGACCATGAGCGGGCTCCCCGCTCATCTTGCTCTTCATGGGGGTTTGAATTCAGGACATATGATTGTGCAAGTGTCGGCGGCATCCCTGGTGAGTGAAAACAAGGTGCTCGCCCACCCCGCCAGTGTCGACAGCATCCCGACCAACCTCGACAAGGAAGATCACGTCAGCATGGGGACGATCGCCGCCCGAAAATTTGAGCGGATCGTGGAGAACGTCAGACACATTCTGGCCATGGAATTCTTAAGTGCCTGCCAGGGGATTGATTTGCTGAGGCCGTTAAAGACAAGCCAGACATTGGAAGGTTTTCATGCTGAGATTCGCCAGCACGTGCCCTTCGCCAAGAGTGACCGTGTTTTCTCGAAGGATATTCTGAAAATTGCCGATCTGATTCGCGGCCGGGCTTTGGTCAATCAATGTTGACCTGGCTTCGCGGCGTCTGACCTCCGGCGCGCCACGAAAGCCCCAGCCGTTGAACCCGTTTTCCAATCGAGGGCTTGGCTACTATTGTAATCGGGGTGGCCACACACTTCTTTTTGCACCTTTTCAATACATTGCTGAGCTTTGCCCTTTGGTTCCGTTTTTGCTCGTTGAAAAGGACCAAAATACTTTGTTGAGTAAATGCTTTCACCGACGATGGGTGTCGTCGGACTTGAATTCGGCTCCATTATCGCGCCTCTCAGGTTAACCTTTGTCTTAGGTGCGGTATCGCCTCTGCTGCCAAGGATTGTACCTTTCCAAGTGTAGACCGCGCATTCGATATTCTGTTGGTAGTTAAACGGATTTCCGAGCGGTTTGTGATGTCCGCCACAGGGATCGCCTTTGGTCATTTGAAACAGTCCGCAACTCTTACCTCCATCCCCGCATTCACCGCAGGCTTGACCAGCGGATTCCGTATTGAGCGCTTCGCAACGAAGCAATTCGTACCAAGCCTGGCCCATATTTTCACAACTTCCAAATTCTTGCGGGCGTATATTATATAATCCAGAATCCTTGATTTGCTTTTGCAGTTCCATTTCAGCCTTATGTGAACCAGAGCTTGCAGAGTCTGTTTGAATTCCATTATTGCTGGCATTCACATTTTGCATAAACGGAACATCGGAAAACGACATATTTTCGCAATCTCTTTGGTTCTCGCGAGAATCCTGATCAGTTCCTCGCGATCCGCCGGGAGTTTTGCCCAACGATTCCTGAGCGGCAAAAATAATAATCAGGGACAATCCCCTAAGAGATAAAAAATACGAGGTTTTCACAGCTCTTGTTCCGCCTATATAGATGATGAATCTATTTGCGTGCATTCGCCGTGCCCAGCTGTAGGATCTTTTTATTTTTGATTCCCGGTACCCGCCGTCTCGTTTCGGAACGTCAAACTGTCATAGGCGTTGTCTGTTCAATAACGCCAATAATTTCCGCCAGTGTTTTTCACTCGCATCGCGGTGATAGGCGGGCAGGTCTTCCATCGTAAAGCCATGGGCCGCGCCCGCGTAAAGTTCCGCTTCATAGCGAGCGCCCACCCGCTCAAGTTCCGCTTTCAAGCGATCGATTTGCTCCGGCGGCGAGCTGTGATCATTGTCGGCATGACCAACGTAAATCTCAGCTTTGATTTGAGCCAGCAATCGATGGGGGCTGTCGGCGGAATCGGTGGCCAGATTGCTTCCGTGAAAGCTGGCGACCGCGGCCACACGGTCTGGAAAGCGAGCCGCGGTTCGCAGGGCAAGCCCGCCGCCCATGCAATACCCCACGATTCCGAGGACCCGTGG
>PSRN01000141.1 GCA_003176075.1 Bdellovibrio sp. | reverse complement strand
CGGGTGAACTATCGCTTGGGGAGCGCCACAAACTTTTTCGCAATATTTTATCGATTTGAGTCGCAAAGTGTTCGGCGATTAAGATCTGTCGAATGTCTCGCTTGCTGTGGAACTCAGGGGTAGGGTTTTAAGAGTTTACTGCTGACCGCCCGCGCGGTTGATATACGCTTTCGTAGATTGAATCATTTGATTCAGGCGTGCGGCCTGGCGCTCAGGACTGACTGGAAAGGTGATTGAATGAAGAGGTTCATCGTCATCTTTCTTGTCAGAAATATTCTTGCGACAGAGGACTATCTGAATTGGTCGTTCAGTATCTGGTGAAAGAATTCGCCTATGGCTCATAAGATTAACTGCAAAGGCAAAGGCATTACGATAAAATCGAAGCTCAGGATCCTGGCCCCATCGCGTTACAAGGCGAGAATCAATGATCTCCCCAGCGAAGTGATACTGGTTCCCGCCATCGGGGTTGCATAGAGTGTTCGCTTGGTCGGCATTCTCTGGTAGCTGATCGGTGACTACCGCCTCGACCTGAAAACGTTCAGCCTTCATGGCAACAGCCAATTCGGAAAAAACCAGAGATCCAAGACAAGGAAGAAGAAAAAGCCAATTCAACATGTCCACAATTGACGCTGCAAAAGCATTGCTCAATTTGGTGGAATACCCTTCTCTAAAAGTGTTTCAAAATAAGACTGCTGTAAATTATTGACAGGTCCCGTCTATTCCGATGTCAGATCCGCGCGACCCCATTGAATAATCCGCAAGACAGGGGTTCCCCATTGATCGGAACACCTTCCACCTCGACCCAAGAATGAAACTGGTGGCGAAAATTACTGAAACTCTTGGTGTGAGCTAAAACGATTTCGGCCGCAATCCCTTGCCGACGTAAACCAAGAAACAAAATCGCTGACCTGGGAAAACAAATTCGCGGTAGACAGGCGAGTCGGAGCGATATAGGCTTTGTTCTTCCTATGCCGACGCCCACGAGTGAACGAACGCCATTCTTAATTTCGATCTTCTTCTTCTTTTCCTTGGATTCAGTATCCATGGCTACGACCCCCGGAAAATGCCGAGAAATTAATGCGGTTCAGGAAGTTGAACTTTCTGAAACTGAGGCCAAGTTTCTTGTTCCGGATATCTCAAAGCTGCCTTCCGACATCCTCCATGCGCTTCGGACGGGAGCCGCGCATCCGTCAATCCAACGTCGCGGCTTCGTTGCGCAAGAGTACCTGCCAGTCAATCGGCAGAATTTAGAGAGATTTTTTTCCCTTCTCAATGAAGCTGGAATCCCATTTGGCAGTAAGACTCAGCAGGATGAGTATCTAGTACCGGGCAAAGCGAAAGAGATTCGCATGATGAGCAAGTCAATCAAAATTGGGGACACAAAGACCGTGATTTTCCAAGCGACTGTCAAAGGCTCTGGAGGGCTTTCAGTGCGGCAAATTGAGAGTTTCGAGAATTTGACTCCTGATCAAGTGCAAAAAATGAGATCTATTTTCGAGTCCCTTAGGCCTGAAGTGAGTTCGGTTGCTCGGAAGGTTTACTTTGAGGTCGTAGCTACAGCCCATGATGGACAACAGGTTTTGAGGCGAAGGGACGGCACTCCCTACACGGTTGAAATTGACATGTTCCTCGGAAAACACGGAATTGAACACGGTCCCGATTTTGTTAATGCCGAAATTGAATTTCATGGTGCAACTCCAGAAGAGGCTCTTGCCGAAGCGACTCTTTGGCAAAGGGATCCTTTGCAACGTCCGTCCTATTTTTCCGAAGACCTCACCGAGGCGGAAGGTGTCAAATCGAGAGAAATTGCAGTTCGTGGGCCACCTGAATTCGTCACGTCGGCACTGGCCCCCTACCAAGGAATCAACCGACCCATCTTTGAAGAAATCGCCCGCGAATTTTCGACTTGGGCTGACTCCGATGTCACCAAACTTGTTTTGCCGTGAGAGCGATGCCATTCACTCTGCACAGACTGTCGGTCACCAGATCTCGACAGGGCCATCGCATCTAAATTCGGTTGACCGGTTAGGACGTGTTTGCTTTTGGCTAAGTGCGTTTTCTAATGAATCTTTCTCCTGCGCTGAGGATTGCCAATACAGGCGCCACCTTGGATGACCCATAGAGTTTCCGTCCTGAGACGCTGACCCGCCCGCCATCCTGGCGGCCGGGCCAAGGCGACAAAACACCACGGACCTCTTTGCGAAAGCTGCCATTCGGCTTTTAAAAGCCACATGGGGTACCGGTCACACCTCGATGGGGGCGAAGGTCGTCATTAGAATTATCGGTTCGCGAAGATCACTTGATGGGCCCGACCGCCAGGAAGGCGGTCGGGTAAGCGTCTCAGGACGGAAACTCTATGGGTCATCCAAGGTGGCGCCTGTATTGGCAATCCTCAGCGCAGGAGATATTTTGCAACTAGAGACTGCGCATAAAAGGAGTATTCGTCGCAAACAAATGGCTTGTATGATAACGCCTGCTTACATGGAACTTGTGCTGGGCCTAGCAGCAGCTGAGTCAACCTAATCTAGATGCGATGGCCCTAGTGCTTAGTACGCCCACTCCCGCGGCCGTTCGCGAAAGCGAAACACATAGCGAACCATAACGCCCAAAACCAACCCGAAAAGCGTACCGCCGATGTGCGCGCTCGTGGCGATGGGGCTCACGATCAGTTCACTTTGAGGGACCCACCGTTCAGCCAGCCAGTTGCCAAGATCGGGCAACAAGCACAGGGGCGCGATCCACCACTTGGACATGAACACGTCGCCGTAGAAGTTCGGCAACGGAGAGAAGAAATAAAAGAACCGGACCCGGCGCTTGGCCTCAATAATCATATAGAAACTCATCAAGGCCGAAATGGAGGCGCTGGCGCCCACCATCGGCGAAATGGTCGGCGGGTCCGTCAGCAGCGCGAAGAGCGCACCCGCCAAACCACCGCCCAGATAAGTCAAAGCCACCCAGAAGGAGCCCCTGATCGTTTCCACGGCCACGCCAAAAAGAAAAAGAAAAACAAGGTTGCCCAAAAGATGAGGGAGGTCGGCATGGGTGAACTGGTAAGTGAGCCATCGCAGCGGTTGGTTCATGGCCGGCTTTAAAAAACCATACTGGAAAACAGCGCGGCTTTCCGATTTCTTACGAAAATCAGCAAGGGCCTTCCTCCATTGCGCGATTTCCTCAGAATCCCCGGCAAAGGGGTAATCGGCCGCGTCGGCGAGAAACTCGGGATCCCGCAAGGCCTTTCCCCCCAAGAACATCAACTCCGTCGGCGGCGGAAACTCGTCCTCAAACTGGTATTGCAAGTAAAGCGCGCCGGTGAATCGCAGCGACCGCGCCTCCAGCAAGGGATGGTGATCCAATGGTTCCGGATTGAAGGTGACGAAAAAAAGAATCACGCACAACCCGCCGATGGCCCAGGTCAAGGGCGCGCGAGAAAAATCCCGAAAGCCGAAGAACCAAGGAATGATCATTCGGTGTCATCCTTGCCATGGGGAGGCGACGACGAAGGAAGCCGCATCTGAAACTCGTCGCCAAATTGATGAACCTTTTCCTGGTAGGATTGCCGCGCGATCCACCAGAAGATATCGTCACTGGGTCCGCGCGCGAAGAGTTGCCCCAGCCTGAAAAACTGCTCCTTGCTGCGCCCCAGGCTGGTCAAAGCCCAAAGCGACTGGGCGTACAGCCAATGGTCCACTTCTATCTTCGCGGCCGCCTCGTAAATCTTGTCCCAGCGGTGATCCACTGCGGAGGTGCCGACGGCACCGACTTGGGTGGACTGATGGAAGAGCCATGCCTCGAGCCAGCTTTCTTCGGGACGCCCCCTCGCGAAGACCCGCGCGAAAAGGCCTTCGGTCCTTTGCCCCATGCGATTCGAACAGGACGCCTCACGGGTCAGCGCCAAAACCACGGGCTTCGCGATTTCAGCGGCGGAACGGATTTCGCTGTCTCGACGAAGCTCCTCGCAAGGTTTCACGGGCTCGCGACCGCAGTGCCGGGTCAAGGCGGCGAGGCAGCTCCAGGCCTCCAACTTGACCCGATCTTCTCCATTGAGACCCACCGCGATCAGATCCAACTCATCGGCGTAGCTCTTCGCGGTCCCTGTCATCCATCGCGACTGCAAATCACGGATTTGCATCAAGGGAGCGATCGGCTCAGGCCAAACCTGCGCCTGAATGAATTTTTCCATCTCGCGGAAGCGGCCTTCACGAAGCAAATCCCTCACCCGGGCAGTCTTGTAGGTCCAACTCTCGGAAGTTTCCTTTTGCTGCGGGGGAATTTTGCTCTTGCGCCAGCGGGCCAGTTCACAAGGGGACGCGTCTTGATCTTCCGCATCGGCGCCGCAGGCCTTGAGAAACTCCGATTCGGAGTCCCAAGTCGGTGCCTTCGGCACCTCCGCAGACCTGAGAAATCCCCTCGCCAAGTGCGCCCACTGAAGGGCGTCGGGATCTTGCGTCCAGATGGCAAAATCCGCCTCGCTTTCAAGACATTCCGCCGGTACCTGGTCGAGAAGAAAAAGGGAAATTCCAAGATCCAGTCTGGCGCTGGGGCTGGAGTCATCGGCGTCGTTCCCTTTGGCCGGCGTTGGAATCTGTGAGCAAAGATAGCCGGCTTCAACCAACTCGTCGCGCTTCATACGACCATGTTCGATCGAAAGAAGAGTCTGCTTGGCCAGCACGGCGGCCCACAAGAGGAACACCGCAAAAGCTCCCCAATAGAGATTGCGGAAAAACCGGCGTTCGATCCAGTGGGGCGTATCCCCACCGATCAATTTTTCACTGACCACCACCGTCTCGGAAATACGGTCATGCCAGGGCCGCCGGGAAGGGTGGGAAAGGACTTCCAAAAACGGCAGCCCCAAGAATACCCACTCCAGCGCCCACACCAACGAACGAAGAAGTGAAGCTCCCAGGGTCGGCGGCTTGCCGTCACGAACCGACACCACCCGCAGATGAAAGACCCGCTTTCCCGGCGTGCCGCCAAAACGCCAGTTCATAAGCGCTTGGGCGAAGACAAACAAGAAGGCAAACGTCGTCACCGTGATGACCATCAGGAGTGTCAATTCGGCGGACTGGCTGGCCGTGACCGAAAGGTACTGGATCCGTCGCCACCAGGGTTTTAGCAGGACCGCGCCGATGGGAGCCCAGAGTGTAAGATCAAAGGCGAAAGCCAAGAAGCGATCATGCACTTGCGGCATGACCTTGTTCGGGGCTCCGGCCGATTGCGATAGATCCTCGATAACCATTCACCTGATCTTCGGAATTCCCCGATCCGGCTCAAGTCAAGACTGCCAGTGCGGGCGCTATTCCAGACTCATGCGGACGAATCGACCTTGGTCATCAAAGGTCAATTTGGCGCGGCCCATAGGGGCCTGATGGGAATCAAGGAGTTGCCAAACTTCCTGGCCGTCAGACTTATAGGAAAGCTCCACGTTGGCGAAAGGCACTTTCATCAAAGAACGGTACTTCATCAAAAAGGCTTTGGCGTCACTGATTCGAATCGGTTGGTCGCTCACTTCGTCAGACTCCACATACTTAATTTCCGCGACGTCCATTTTCACTTCTTTCGCGTCGTTGGCGCTGGCGCGAATCAAGTATTTTCCGGCAAGAGGTCCGTACTTCAATTCGTCCATCAGCGTGACCCGCTGGGAAATCGAAGCCGGTGCCCTTTCAGAATCATTTTGGCCCAACCTTTCAGCCAGCCGACGTTCCCAATCCAAGTCTCGGAATACCTCTGTAGGTTGGAAATTGGCGACCGTGCGGTTGAGCTTCTCCTCCGACCCCGGACCCGACAGCGAACCCGACTCCTGAGTCGCTATAAGATAAACGGGCCTTTGGGATTTCATCATATGGTCAGTCGAATAAACGGCCACTAGAATAAGAGAGAGAAGCGACATCGACAAGAAAAGTCTTTGGGCCTCTGATTTGATCAAGGCTCGGGCCCGCTGCGAGCGTTCTTTCGGGAAGGGCAGGATTTTTCTCATGTCGTCCTCTGATTTCCTCTCTATCCTAGTCCAAAGCCGGTCCAAACCAATTGCGAAAATTGCCCGTGGCGGCTTCGCCGCCCGCGCTGCCCGTGGCGCCTACGCCGCCTACGCTCTCTTCAATAACCAGTTCGCACCTATTCCATAACGAGTTGGTAGCGAACGGTGTGCCAAATCTAATCAAATTGGGGCTTGCGAGGTCCCCTGAACCCGACTGGCAACCAGTCACTTGACCAATCAATCTACAGCCCACATAGAAAAAGACCAAAGTCGGCTGTGCCCCGACCTTGGTCCTTAAACTCCATCCACCGCAAGGACGCGCGCAGTGAGGCTGCGCGTCTCTTTCTTGAGAACGAGCAGTTAAGCTGCCCGTCTCTTTCTCGCCGCTGAAGGATCGATCTGGTATTGCTTCACTTTGCGGTACAAAGTGGCTCGGCCGATACCTAAAGCTTTGGCTGCCTCCGTCAGGTTGCCGCGAAACTGAAGAATCGCATTTTCAATGGCTTTGCTCTCGAGCTCCTCCATTGTCGCCACTTTCCCTGACATGTCCACATTCGAAGAAGTGACGCCGGGAAACGGAAGCACATTGCTTTTCTCCAGGGGACTGAAACCCGCCGCCAGGCTCGGAACACCGTTCATCATCTGACCGCGAAAGCTCGGGTTTTCCAGTCCATCTCGCCATTGGTTTGGCGAATAACCATAGCATGTCCATCCGTGACTCATGCAAAACGATTTGACCTCATCAATCCCGGTCATTTCGTCGCTTATGACGTACACTACTGTCTTTGCCATTAATTCCCCCTTCAAACTGGTGTTTCAATCGTAGAGCGCTATCGGCTCACAGTGAATCTATCGGCGCTTCAGGGTGAGAATTGATAGCAAGAAAAAAAAATATTTTCTTCACTTGAGACAGCCGATCCACTTTGTGATGTAAAATGATTCAACAAAACGAACGGAAAAGAGCCTGTCTCTAAATGCTTACTTGAACGGTCGAAGGCCCCTGTTTCGCCGGACTGTCCAAGCTCTTGACAGCGACCTTCGCAAAAATAAAACATTTTTCTCACGATAGGATCGATTTCTTTTCTCGAATCTAGCGGCGACCGGATCTAGCGGCGACCGGATTTGATTTTCAGTTGGAGTTTCGAAATCAGGTGCACGGCCATCTTTTCATGGACCTTACACATCTTCAATTCGTCCCGTCGATAGGACCGTTGGCTGGGAGTCAAAGTGCCTGTTTCAAGCTCCATTTCGTAGTCGAGCTTGCTCGATCGAATTCCTTCCAGCTCTTTGGTTTGCTGTTTGAAGAGCTTTGTCACGCCACTGAGGGGCGCCACTTCAATCCATTCTTCCTTTTGCCGGTACCAGCTCATCATCCGCAGAAATCGGGCTTTGTTTTTGGCCAGCGTAAACTTCGGACTGTGAGCCTCGTCCAAATTCAAAAGATTCTCGATCTCGTCGAGATTCAAATCGTCTTCCGTTTCCTCGAGCAAGCCACTGGCCGCGAGCTTCTCGAGCTGCGCTAAATCGGCCTGTTGCTCACGAAGAGCTTCTTCACGCGCCTCGCGATCAAGATCCGAGTCCGAATCTGTTTCAGCTGCGTCAAAATTCTCAATGTCTGTTGCCATTACGATGGACCTCCGCTCACGCAAGGATAATCAACTCAATGTTCAACAACTTATAACTCAGGGAGACTTGTTGACACGACAAGTCATTAGCAGAAAATTGATATTTCTCTCTGATTTCAACCTTCTGAAGACAAATAATGCAAAAAGTCGGTCATAGAGAATGGAAGAATTACCTTTGGTAAGTTCATTTGCAAACTTTGCGGGCAAGCGTGCGAGAACCACACGGGAACCCTTTGCCTTAGCCTGACCTTTTTTGTAGGTTTTTTGCTTCTCAAGGTCACAGCTAGTCTTTGCGCGCTCGTAGCTCAATTGGATAGAGCATCAGACTTCGGATCTGAGGGTTTGGGGTTCGAGTCCCTA
>PSRN01000284.1 GCA_003176075.1 Bdellovibrio sp. | reverse complement strand
GATTCAAGAACGGATGGCAAAAGAAGGGATGGATAAAGCAGCGGAGCAGCGTGGGCGGCGAAGCCGCCACGGGCAGGAGGAAAAGCAACCGAAGGAGCAACCCGAGCGGCCTTCGAACGAACAAGACGAGAAGCACGATCAAAACGAACAACACGATAACGAGCTACTCTCGGATGAACAGGACGGGGAGCCTGCGAACCAAGAAGACAGGGAGTCCATTCGCAAAAACGACGAGAAGTCGACTGGTGAGAAAGAGCAAGATGCGGCGGGCGAGCGGAAGAAGAATTCAGCGCCTGAGAGAAAGCCAGACGAGACATCGCAAAAAGACCGACAAAAGCGAAAGAACCTCGTGAAGGACTTGCCTCCGAAGGCCCCGGATGATCAAAGGTCGGAAAAGGGGCAGCAGGGAACTGAAAAGGAATCGGCGGAATCCAAGGGTCAAAGCGAAGACCAGAAGTCAGAACAAGATGAGCTGAGAAAGCAGAAGAATCTTTCCGATCTCGCAAAAGAAATCAATGAACAGTTGAGCCAAGACCTTCATCGCGCCGCCCGGCCTGAGGATGTACGAAAAGAAAAGGACGAACAAATCTCGGAGCGGGCGCGGAAAGCTCTGCACGATCTTATCGAGAAAAAACAAAAGGAAAAATCACCGCAGGAAAAGGCACAGCAGAAGAAACCAGAGCAGAAGAAACCAGAGCAGAAAAAGGAAAACTCCTCGAGTTCGCCGGATTCTCCCAAAGATTCTTCCAAAGATGCATCCAAAGGAGAGTCCCAAGACTCGTCAGCAGATGCGGAAGAGTCATCGGAAGACTCGTCGAAGGACCCGCAAAGCGATCAACTCTCGGACGAAACGACCAAAGAAATTCTCAATCGGATGAAAGAAATCGCCCAAAGACAAGCTGAAGATCTCCAAGCTGGCGAAGAAAGCAAGTCCTCCGCTTCCGGGAAGCGTTCTGAATCAGGTGGGGAGGGTGAGGGTCAAAGTGAGAGCGGAAAATCAAGAAAAGGCGGTAACTCCGACAAAGGTGGCGAGCCAGCGAAAGGCAAAGGTTCGGCGAAAGAACAAGAGCAGGGCTCTGAAGCGGGGAGTGGGGAAGTTGAATCCGCCAAAGGTCAGAGTCGCGGTGAAGGCGATTCGACTCGCCGGAAAGGTCATGATGGACAGCTGGAAACGCAACGCCAAGACGGCTCCCAAGTGGACGGCAGCGACGGGCAGGTCGAAGGAGGGGGCCACGGCAGCAAAGAGCTCACGGCGGCTTTAAAGGACATCCTCAGGAACCTGAAGTCCGACGACCAAAAAAAGCGTGAAACCGATTATTCAAAGGTCGATCGCGCGCGTTTGGAACAAGAAATGCAAAACAAGAAATTCGATCAAATACTCGATCGAAAACGGTCGCGAGAAAAAGACCCCTCCGGTGAACGAGGAAGCGGGCAAGGAAGCTGGCAAGGAAGTGAGCAAGGGAAAGAAAGAGAACGGCCCGAGAAGCCGCGTTCGCAAAACACCGAACATCACCTCAATCAAATACTGCAGCAAACCTGGTTCCAGTTGCTCGGCCAGTATCAAAACAGCGACCGCCTGCTGAAGCAACTCGCCGAATTTTCGTCAACCTGTCAGAGTTTCGCCGTGCGTGAACCTCGACTGGCGCACGTTTTGAAGCAGTATGCCGGACGCGCTTCAGAGCTTTCAGAAATCCTGCGCAAGCTCGATGTCCAATATCGCGACTTCGAAGAGTTTGCCTTTTCCTTGACGGGAGGTCGCCAGCAGGCCCAGGCCATTCGTCGCATCCGCTACCTCGAGCGAGTCCTCAGCGCTAAGCAAGACGCCGGCGGCTTGAACGCGCCGGAGGAGCGGGCCCTCGAGACCGCCAAAGCCATTCTTGCGGCCGTCGAGCGTTTCAAAGAGCAACCGAGCAGCCAAGAAGCGGCCCAGGCCTTTCGCGATCAGCTTTTGGGACCGCTTTCACGCAGGGCGATCGAAAACAATTACCCGCCGGCGGACTCGCGCCAGGACATCGATGCTGACGCCCTGGTGGATGCGATGAGAAAGGGCGCGGTCAGCGACTTGGCGGTCTACTCGAAGCTTTCGCCCTTTGTGAATATTCTCCTCAATGATATGCTGAAACCCACCTATTACGAACGTCACGAGGGGGAATTGGTCCCGCGCAACGAAGCGGACGCGTCCATCGAGCGCGCCGATGATTTCGAGGACATCCCCTACATCATCAAGGAAGGCAATCCCCCGGAACTCGAGATTTTGCGTCTGATGTCCGGCGATCTGCTGAAGGAAACTTTTCGTGAGAAGGTGCGGAAGTCTGATCCGAAAAAACCTTATCCCAAACGCGCGAGCATCGTTCTTTATGATATCAGCGGCTCGATGTCCTCGCAGCAGAAGCAGGTGATTCGAAATGCCATCGTCAACGCCTTCGTCGACCGCAGTCAGACCGATGTCGCGCGGGGAGAAGGGGAACACACGCTGTACATGATCCCCTTCGATGCGTTACCGCACGAACCCCGCCGGATCAGCAACTTGCAGCAAGCGCAACAATTCTTTGATGATATGCGGGCTCGCCCGTTGGGGTCTGGCGGCGACGACAGCATCACCGAAGGGATGGTCAAAGCCTATGAGTTGATCGCCGAACATCAGGCCAATGGCGGAGAACTCGAAAGGGCAAACATTCTCCTGATCACCGACGCTGTCGCCAATATCAATTTCAATAAGATTGAAACGGCACGGGCCAAAGTGGACCCGGAAGTGGACCTGGCGCTCAACGCCATCACGGTGGGTGATTGGAACCGGGACGTGAGTGAGATGATCCGTCGATATGCGATCAATGGCAATGGCGAGATCGGCAAGGTCTCCCACCAGCACATTCCTTACGACGAGATCAATCGTTTGCTGGACGGTAAATCGGAAATCGGGAAAATTCTGACATCCGCACAGGATTACAGCCAAAAACTGAACCACTCCGTGCCCAACCTTGTCCTTGATCAAATACGAGGGTCCGTTCTCGGCATGGCGAACGACCGCGATTCCCGCGAAAAACAACAATCGGTGCAACTTGAAAAATGGGTGCGAAAGCTGAAGTCGCTCACTCCATCGCAAGGACCGGGGGGCCCGGCGGGGGCGATGATTGATCATTTCATGGAAACGACGGTCGGAATGGTTGGCAAGGAATGGTCAGCTGACGCCAAGGTTTCGTCTTGGCAACATTTCCTCGGGCTGGTCGAGGAAAAAGGAATGACGGCGGAGGAATTTCTCGCGTCTCTGAATGCACAACAGATCGGTTTGTTTTTGCGGTGGTTGGAGAAGTGAAAAAACAGCCTCTTAAAAAAAGTACTGAACGGCGAGGATGTAACCCGGCAACGTGGCCTCGTCGATTTGCAGCGCCCCTCCCCCGATCGGGCCGTTCATGCGAATCATCCGGTACGAGACTTCGAGCGAGATGCGGTCGCTGAAACCGTAGCCGAGTCCGAGTTGATAGCCGATCAGGCCGTTCAATTTCTCCGAGCCTTGGATCAGGAAGGTCAGGGGATAGTTGGGGCCCAGGAAAGCATAGAAATCGGATCCGAAGCTGTAATTCAGATTGATCTGAGTGGTCCAGAGGTTTTGGCCACCGTTGCCGTCGTAGGTGCCATGCACACCGGTGCCACTGCCCAGGGTTCCAACAATCCCGTTCGACTTGCGCACAAATTCAAAGGTGAGGTCGCCACTGTAGCCGAATGAGTTCGCTTGGCGCCAAATGTAACCCCCGCGCAACCCGAACGCCATATTGGTTGATTCCGTGGCGGTGAAGGACGAGTTGAGAAAGTTGGCGGTGCCTTTGTAGTTCACTTGATTGGCGGTGCTGAAGAGCAGTGACCCAAAGAGATGCCGGCCGGTCGAAAGGCGGGGTTGCGATGGGGGCAGCCGCGCGGGTTGTGGTGATGGCGATTTGACCCGTCCTTTTTTCGCCGCTGGCTGCTGCGGCGACGGCAGGGCCGCCTCGGGCTGTAGAGGCGCCGAAGGCCATGGGCTCTCATCGTCGGCTGCGTGCGCGACGGACATCGCCAGCATGACCAGAATGACACCCGTGGCGGCTCCGCCGCGCACGCATCCTGGCACTTTCAACATTGCTGGCCTCATCAGAGCGGCTTTGGAAAACATGGTAATGGGTTCAGTAAAATGTATCACAGTTTGTCGTTGTTAAGCAAAGTTGCAGGGACGTGCCCGAGTTCATGTAAGTGCCGATGGCCCCCATTCCTGAGTTGAATGTTGAACAGGTCGGAAGAGAGCCGGAACAACTTGAGAGCGTCACCTTCCCGGAAGCGTCGGTGCCCTGGACCAGGGCCTGGCATACGCAGCTTTGGCCAGTGAACGCGGTGACGTTCGCTGGCTCGACCATGCCGAACTTTAAACTTCGCAGATCAATCTTGTATTCGTTGGCGGTTTGGGTCCACAAACTGAAGAGAGGTTTGGGATTGGATCCGCCTGTGCCCCCCAGAGCGGTCCCGTTCCCATCGACTTGAAGGCTCAAGGTGCCTCCGCCCGTCCCGCAAGCGCAGAAAAGCAGAATTGAAATGAGGGGGAGGGTCAAGGGGGCGAAAACAATTCGGGTGAAGTTGGTGGCGTTTGACATGTGTACCCCTTCCTGTCCTTAGTCCAATTGTAGCCGCACTCGCTTCCAGGGCACCACTGTCAGTATTCTTAACAATTAGAAACAGTTTGTAACGATTAAACAGAGGGATAAGGGCACCAATCCAAAGGGTCTCAAAATGAAACGTATCGATCTAAACTTAGCTTGTCTGGCAAGACCCCCGATGACTGTGGTCACGAATCGAGTGAATCATCATTGTCCTCTTGGCGGAGCTTGGCTTCGGCTTGGTGAATGTAGTCCCGCGTGAGCGGTACCGAGTCGATCTTCTTGCTGAGCTGAATCTGAAACACCACGGCACCCTCCACCCGAAAATTGCATTCCGATCCCGCCAAATAGAACTCCCACATGCGACAAAAACGCTCGTCATAAAGTTTTTTGATTTCATCCCGCCGGGCCAAAAACCGCTCGCGCCAGGCCTTCAATGTTTCGGCGTAATGGAGCCTTAGGACTTCAATATCAGTGATAAATAATCCAGCCCGTTCAATTGATGGCAAGATCTCTGAAAGGGACGGAATATAGCCGCCAGGAAAAATGTACTTCGCGATCCACGGGTTCGGTGCTTGTGGCGGAGTCGCACGTCCGATGGTGTGAATGAGCGCCGTGCCGTTGTTTTCGAGAAGGCACGCGAGCTTTTGAAAAAATGCATCGTAGTGAGCGAGACCGACATGCTCAAACATTCCGACCGACACGATTCTGTCGTAGCGACCTTCATTTTCCCTGTAATCTTGCAATTTGAAATTCACCGCCCCGCCGAGATGGGCCTCGGCGGCGCGTTTTTGCGCGACGGTGAGCTGGTCAACTGAAAGAGTTAACCCCGTGACCTCCGCACCGCAATGCTTTGCCAGATACAAAGCAAGGCCGCCCCACCCGCACCCGATGTCCAGAATTTTATCTTTCGGACGTGCCAGTAATTTGGCGGCGATGTGCCGCTTCTTCGCAAGTTGCGCGGCTTCCAAAGAGTCTCCCTCGGCTTCAAAGTAAGCGCAGGAATATTGCCGGTCGTTATCGAGAAACAGCGAATATAACCGACCATCCAAATTGTAGTGATGCGAAACGTTCCGGCGTGAGCGCATCAAATTGTTGGGCCGGCGCAAGTAGCGTACGGCCAGGCGGCCGTGTTGAAGAAAACGAACCCAGGGTTGGCTGTCCTTGCGATTGAGATTTTCTGCGATCAGCATAAGGGCGTCAAAAATGGTTCCTTGGGTGATATCCACACGACCGTCCATAAACAATTCGCCAAATCGCAAATCAGGATCGACAATGGCCAGGGCTTGAGCTCCGACGTCGTTGAATCGGATCGTCACTTGAGAGCCGGTTCCATTTCCGACGGTAAAGCGGCGGCCGTCCGCCATTTCGATTTCCACTGAACCAATCTTAAAAAGACTCGAACAAAATGCTTGAAGTAAAGCCTTCATTATCCACCTCATTCGGTTGGTTAGATAATAGCAGCAACTAACGTCCAATGTCGCCGTTCACGAAAATATCACGAGCAGAGGACGTGAATATTGACTGAATTACAGTCCCTGGCGGCAAAAGAAGCGAAGTGATGGAGTAATCAACTTTTCCACCATGGCTTCGTTTGTTGTCGGTTCGGTAAAAATTTAAGAAGTTTGACGGAGAAGGCGGTCAGAATTCCAAGAAGAATCAGGTGAATGGCGGCAACGAATCTATGCTTTCCACTGAAAGGCCAGTCGCCGGGCATCGGGCTCAGAATCGACAGCACAAACATGCCATAGACGATGGCGCATGCGATAAAGAAGAGAAAATGACGCCAATTCAACAGCGAGCGATAGGGAAGATAGAAGATCGCCACAATCATTAGAAAGGGGTAGAAGTGATAAAGGTACCTCTCATGGGTGCCGGTGAGTAAAACATTAAAGCCAAGATTGATTTGGACCAGAAACAGAATAGAAGCTGCTAAAATGAATCGGGTTTGTTTTTCGCCGTTATCTCCAAAATGATGTAATCGCCTTGAAAGCAGAAAAAAGAGATAGCCAATTAATGATACATAACCGAAGTAGAGTGTACGACCCACTCCACGAGGTGTGAGACACATTGATTGCTCGAATATCGGGTGACAATAGAACGGTTCGTTTGAAGCGGACATCATGTCGCGTTCGAGGAACATCCAAATATTGAACCCATTTCCTGAGATTCTTCCTGAGATCATTTCATGCTGTCGACTCTCGCCTCCGAGCCAAACGTAAAGATAACTCGAGCCAAGGTATCCCGGAACCGAAAGGCGGCGATCCAAAACTAAGAACAACCCAAGCGCGCCAATCAAAGACCCGAGGGCGGTCAGCCTTTGAATTTTAGAAGCAGCCGCAATCTTAGCAAAGGAAAATATAAGCAGTGGGATCAATGCAAAAACGGAAAATATTGTCAGTTGCTTCGTTAAGAGACACCCGACCAGTGCAACAAGCGCTGCGGCAAAACAAGTGGTGGAAGCCGCCTTCTTCCCATGGCCGGCCGTTTGAACTGCGGAGATCAGGGCGAAAACAGCAGCCAGTAAAAAGAATTGTGAAATTCCATCAATTTGTCCCCAAAGGGCGCCGCCTGACCACGTGGATGGCAACAATGCAACAAGCAGGGCAATTGGGACCGAATATTTTAGGCCCAACGATCTTGCGATTCCTATCAGAAGTAGAAAGTTGAATGCGTCAAAAATCGCCAAAAAGAGGCGAAAATACTTAGCCACCGAATGAATGTCATTTGTTCTAAAGAATGATTTGATTTCCGAAATCACCCCAGCGCTCAATGCCATTCCCAAGTATGGGTAATTGGGGGTGAAAATTGCATTCTTGCAATTCTCATAGATATGCTCGGAATCCCTTTGCCAACAATCGGCCCACTGAGAAAACGTGCTTACGTCCTTGTGATGAAAAAGAGGGATCGTCGATACAATCATGAACGGCAACACCATGCCAAACACAAGAAAGATGCCGTTGAGTTGTTTGAAGGAGAATTTTAGACTTTGAAGCTGGCTCAACACTGGTTTTTCAAAAACACGATGCGAAGAAAAAGGCAAGGCAGCACTTTCGCAATTCGAACATATTTATATTGGAGCGGCAAACGGGATTCGAACCCGCGACCCTCAGCTTGGGAAGCTGATGCTCTACCAACTGAGCTATTGCCGCCCGGTAGAAGGGCGCTGATCTTGGCGCCGGATTTCCTTCAGTTAAGTAAGTAATACTCAGGCAATCAATCAACAAGATTCGGCCAAGAACAGACCTATTTTGCGCTTTTAACGTTGGCCTGAAAACTGAAATATACTCGCAATGCATTCCGACAAATGAGGCTGATTTGTGCACCACCCGGTGCGCTCTTCAAGATTGTCAAAATCCTAACTTCAGGTCATTCTCTTACGAAGCGACTCGAGGCTATGGGAAATGCGGAGTAGGCTAAGGCCGCGGCTTGGGCTGCGAACGTTGGCTCCGAATGACTGACGCCAACCCGCAAAAAAGGGGAACTTTCGGGAGGAGAATATGAACGGCGCGCATCTGCACTTAATCGTGAACCACGTTTCACTTTTTGCTCTCGTGACGGGAGCTATCGCTCTCGCTGTATCGATGAAAACCAAGTCAAACGATCTTCGTCGGGTTGCCACCGTTTTGTTTTTGGTGGCCGGGGTGTTCGGATGGGTCGCCGTCGAAACGGGCGAAGAAGCTGAAGAGATCGTGAAGGCGCTTGGGGGAGAGTATGAGTCTTTTATCAACGAACACACCCTGGCCGCGGCTTGGGCTCAGCGTTCGGGATTTCTCGTCAGTGCATTGGCCATTGCTATGGAGTGGGCTGTTCGCAAGAAGAAGAACTGGGTCAAGCCGTTGCAATGGATTCTCTTGGTGGCAGCACTCCATGCTTGTACTGTTTTCGGGAGAACGGCATTCTTGGGAGGGCTGATTCGCCACACTGAGATCCGCAATTGAATTGATTGAATTGCCTACTCATCGGCAAGGCCCGCTTTGGTGATTGTGTCAAGCATGACTCCGCTGAGGAGCTGTCCAATTTCAAGGATGTTCCCCGCCGTTAACTAACTGGTCGAGAGCTCAGAATTTGAGCGACTCGACCAGACGATCAGATCTTTGGATGCATGGTGCTTAGGCGCTTAGGTGCTTAGATGATCAGGTGAGCATATGATCAGAAAGTCGCGTGAACTCCAAGCTCGGCCCCCGACTCCTTGAGAGTAAAAATTGAAATACTCTGTGCTGTTTGCACGTACGCCAGATCAAAACCGACATTTCGGGTCGCTTGAACTCCCACGCTGGCTTGAAATCCAAGGGCAGGATCGAGCTTGATTGGCTCATCGGGCAGATTCGAAAGGTTCACACCACCCTTGACATTGAAGATCGAATTAATCGCCGTGCCAACGTTTCCATCAACTCGCCACATTCCGCCCGATCCTCGAGTGCTTTGGTTAGTCAGTCGAAGGTACGAGAAATTGCTGGTGAATCCAACTTGTTGAACGGGAAGATAAGCATAACCAATACTGACTCCAATCCCGCCCAGGGAAACTCCGTTGGCGGTCAACATTGGAGTGGAGAGACCCACCCTGGCGCCTTGGATCGGCAGTTCTTCATGTGTTGCTATGGATTTTTCCATCCGCGTTTCCTGAGCCAGGGCTGAACCTGCGGCACTCAACAGAACGGCAAAAATAAGATTCGAAAATTTCACTTGGGACCTCCATTTAGATTAGAGTTGTCGATAGCAGAGGAAACAACGAAACGTCTAGCCGCACTGGCGATAACGATTCTATTTTTGGGAACTTTTACTTTTTTTCACTCCCTAAAGATAAGGGACTAAGCAAGCGGAAGGTCTCCAGTGTCCCGGTCTATGACATTTGACTTTGATGTTTACTGTTTCGAAATGAAACATCTCAAATTACTACAGTCCTTTCGCGCTATTTTGTTTCTGGGTTTTCGTCTTTCCGCAGCGTCGAAAAAATGAATTGGCCCCACCCTTGTATTTTTTGTTGCCTGTAATGTTCGATTTTGGGGAATTAAATTATGAGTAGCAAAGGTATTTATCTTCAGTTTACTTTCTTGATGGTTTTTCTTTCGAGCGCTGCTTGGGCCGCCTCTTCTAATCGGGCAATTCCGGCAAATCCGCCGACAACCAGTTCGGAATTCAATGTAAACGACGTAAAATGCCCTGTGGATGGACAGCGTAAAAGAAACCGATTGCCGCAACCGGGCGCCATCTGCGAGAAAATGTTATCCGCCTACAAGGCTTTCTTAGGTGTTCGTGACAGACTTGCAAGAACTGCAGGTTACGACGAAAAAACAGCGGCACGAGTTCAAAAGAAAAAAGAGAAATTCCAGGAAATGTTATTAGCCATATCGAAGAATAAGAAGATCGATTGGTATGACCTTCACAGCAAATATGTTCGTTTAATATCCAGCTGGCAGAACATGGGGCAGAGTCTTCCGGACAAATTGAGCGAGGCTATGAAACCGTCAACTAGGGAATGGAACACTGTTAACGCTGCCCTTTATGACTTGCAATGGCGTGATGACACTTTTAAAGGTGGCCTGCGGGCGTACGAAAAAGGATGGGAGGCAAAACCAGATTCAGATGCTGATCCGGATGTTGATGTCCCGGCGGCGTCTGGGGCTCCAAGTGCCAGAAGGTCAGGTGGAGGAAGTCGTAGATAGTCATCAAGTCAATCGCCGCGCGTGAGGCGGGGATGGACAGCGTGCCGCCATCGCTTCGCCTTGCGATCCTTTCCACTTCTTCCAGCTTGCCAGGCAGAAATCATCCAACCCGTTGCCCGGATCTGAACCTTTTGGCCCTATGTTTGGCTCTTTTCGAAGGCCTTGTCGAAGGCCTTGCACGGCCTGATCGCTTTGTTCTATGTTTTTCCTCGAACATTTGAGCCTGGCGGCAAAAGCGCCAAATGCGAGAGGGGTGCTAAGGGGAAGCTAAGGGGGTGCTGTATGAGGAACTGCATTTCGTCAACTTGTGTCTTGATGGGCTCCATTTTGACCATGTTCGCTCCCAAGGTCGACGGAGCCGACCTGCGAAGTCTTCTTTCTAGTCATGCGATTTCGGCTGAGGAGCGAACACCGTTGGCCTGCGCCAGGGTACAGGCGATTCCCAAAATCTCAACTCGGGAAGCGACGGAACACCTGCCAGGAAAGGCGCGGTGGGAGTTCATCGCCAAGACACACCGGAGGCTGGGGCCCGTCTTTCAAGTCGCAACGGTGCCTTCTTGGATAAGAAGCCTTGTCGCACAAGCGGCCAGGCTGCCTTCCTACTTGGGTGGCAACACGTTCAAAAGACTTAACGCCAAATTGGCCGATGTGCCGGAGCAGGCTATTTACCTTTCGGGACCTGATTTCTTCGCCGAGGTCGCTCGCAACCCGGCAGCGGCTGGCCGGTTTTATCCTCAAATGGGGCTCGAGCGCACGATTGGGGAAAGTGGCCTTTTGCTGCTGGAAGACAACGACGAGGTCTGGAAAGCGACTCATGATCTGCTGGCACCGCTGTTCAGTAATCGGCGCTTGAGGACGTCGTCCTCCTTAGAACTCATCCAGCAAGTTGTGGAAAGGGTTTTGCCGGGTTTTGTTGCGAGTGTCACTTCCCCGAATGGTTCAGTTGAAGGTGATGAAAGGTTGCGGGTCCGCGATTTCGCCGACTTTACATCCGCGTCGGTGATTCACAAGTTGCTATTTGGGATTGACCTGGAATGGACAACGTTCGTGCAGTTCGAAACCGCCGCTTCGGAAGTGTGGTCCGGGCAGGTGGAGGACGGCGAGACCAGGACCAAATATCGCCAGTTTGCTGACCGATACCTGGAGCGAATAAAAGACACGATTCGCGTCGATTCCATCGCAGGCGAGTTGTCGCGGAAGAAAGACGAGTTTCCTGACCAATGGTGGAATGACCAAATTGTCACTCTCTACTTTGCCGGGCAAGAAACCACTCGCGTGCTTTTGGCCTACGGGCTGTATGAACTTGCGGCCAATCCCACCTGGCAGAATCGATTCCGTCAGCCTCAGTTTGCATCTCGCTTCCGGATGAATTTTGTGAGGGAGGTTTTGCGTCTGCATACAGTCATTGAAGGTTTACCTCGCCTGGCGAAAGAGGACGTGCGACTTGGCCCTTACCTTATCCCAAGAGGCAGCTTGATCTCGCTGAACATCGCGGCCACCCACACCTCGGCGGAAAATTTTTCCGACCCGTTGCAATTCAATCCGGATCGCTTTGAAAACGAGGAGGTGCGGTCTTTCAGTGAATGTCCGTTTGGCTTTGGAAAGCGCATATGCATAGGTCAACACTTGGCCTCCTTTGAGGCTGAGACCGTGTTTGCGTACATCCTGGCGAAATATCAGCTTGAGCTGGTGGATGATCAAGAGCCGGCGACAGATTCCGCGCGCCGGGGTCCCTCCACTGTTCAACGGGATTTCTCAATTCGGCTGCGCGCGAGGTCTCACGACGGCCGTTCCTGACGGCGAGCAGACAGGATCAGGGAAAAGACAAGGATCGTCAGTAGTATTAGGGATGAGTAACCTCGCCCCAAATCTAAGCCATTTTGCTCCTTCGCCTTAGTCAGCACGTCTCCAAAAGTCGCTCCAAACGGGCGTGTCAATATGAAAGCAACCCAGAACAGAAGTACTCGCGATACCTTGGTGAGATAGGTCAAACCCAGTATAAGTAGGAGCGCGCTGGAAATCAAAAGCCAGCTTCCCAAGAATCCCAAACCTGAATCCTCCGATAAAAAGTCTCCCAAGGCGGTGCCGAGCGTGTTCGAGAATAGAATAGTGACCCAATAAAAAGCTTCCGCTTTTCGAGAACGGATGGAATTCACGTTCAGCGTTCCACAAGACGAACGCCACAGCCCAAGCATCACCAAAAGCAGGGCGATAAGAATCGCTGAACCTTTTGCATAACCCAGTTGCAGGGATCGATCCATGAAATCGGACATCGTCGTGCCAGCGGTGCTTGTCGCAATGATTACGGTCCAATACAAAGGCGGAAAGTATTTTGCCGAAGCGAGCTGAGTTGCAAGAGCGGCCACGAAGACTGTGGAGAAAATGAGCGTACTATAGAGATAGCCCATATTCATAGTCATGGAAAGCCAGTCACCGCCGGTTTCACCAAGGGTCGTCGCTGTGATTTTCATCATCCAGAAGGAAAGCGTGATTTCGGGGAGCTTGTTGCATTTCACCAATTCACCAAATGATCAATTGATCAATTCTAAATAGGTCGGAAGAGCCTGTCACCCAGATGAAACTAAACGGGCAGCCTTGACTTGATGGGCGACTCATTATGAGTCCATGTGCACCGGCGTGGGCGGCTAAGCCAAGTCGGTGCCTTCGGCACCTCCGCAAAGCCGCCACGGTTGTGTGGCGGCCTGGCCGCCGACGCTGGTGCATCATCGCCCACACTGGAGCATCATTATGAATCGCCGGCGGCGTACCTTTCGAAAAAGCAGTGAAATCATTTTCACAAAATGAACCAAAGTCCTTGGTATCGTTCAGGATTTGTGATTCGAAATAAATTCGCCAAGGGGGGATAATTTTGACAGCAAGAATGCATTCAAGCTCGAAGGCATTTGAGAACATCTTGTGGGGGGAGTCGATGAAGCCGATTTTCACAACGTCCATTCCTGTTTCTCTAAGAACCCGTGGCAGCTTCGCCGCCTGCGCTGGTCTTATTCTCTGCGCGATGCTCTTCCAAAACTGTTCGGGTTCATCGTTCAAGATTGCCAATCCCAACGAGGAGGGTCTGTCGTCGACCCTGGCCAGTGGCGGCCTTGGAAGCAGTTCCCCTTCAACCCCGCCCAGCCAAGTCATGTATCAAAGTATAACCGTGAGGAGACTTAGCAACGTCGAGCTTACAAACTCAATACAAGACGTCTTTATGTCCGCCAGCGCCCCAGCCGTGGCCGGTGGCTCTGCGGTGGCTGGCGGTGCTTTGCCGGCAAATCTTCTCCCGCAAGCTCTCGTGCGCAACGGCTATGATAATCAAATTGATGCACTCGGAATCAACTTACTGGAGATGACCAACCTTCAGGCGGCCGCGGAAGCGGCTTCCGCTTACGTGGTGCAAAATTTTACCTCTTTGGTGACATGCGTTCCGACACAGGCGAGCTGCATTCAAAGTTACATCACCGCCACGGGCCGCCGGGCATTTCGCCGGCCCCTGACTGGCACCGAAATGCAAGAGTACTTGAATCTGTACAATACCGTTGCCGCGGCCGATACGCCGCAAAATGGCTTTGCGGCAGTATTGGAAGCCATGATTTTGTCTCCCAACTTTGTCTTCCGCACGGAGCTCGGTTCATCACCGAGTACGCCGGGAACGGCTCAGCTCACTCCATATGAAGTGGCCGCCGCGATTTCTTATTTTATCTTAGCTTCGGCTCCGGATAACACTCTTCTTGATGCCGCAGCCAATGGTCAGCTGGCGACGGCCGCACAAAGGGCCGCACAAGCCCAGCGACTGTTGCAGTTGCCGGAAGCTCGCACCGGAGTTCTCAATTTCATGCTTCAATGGGCAGACATAAAAAGCGCCAGCCTCTTACAGGGCATTCTGGTTGGAAACTTTCCTCAATTTAGCACGGCGCAGGCGACCGCAGCCATTAACGAAACAGCAGCACTCTTCAGTAACGAAATCTTCAATGGGCAAGCCAACTGGAAAAATCTTTTCACCTCAACGACGGATACGATCGACAGTTCGCTCGCTTCCATTTACGGCACTTCAGCCTCGGGCGGAACCGTGCAATTGGATCCAACCCAGCGATCAGGCTTTTTGACCGAGATTTCCTTTATCGGATCCCATTCCAATACCGTGAGTTTCTCGCCCGTCCACTTCGGGCTCTATGTTTATGGCAGACTCTTTTGCAAGTCGCCGCCAAACCCACCGGCTTCCCGGCCTCCTCTGCCACCGGCACAACAGCAGGGAACGACCTTATCGCCGCGACAACAGTTTGCACAGCATGAAACAAACCCTTTCTGCGCATCCTGCCACGCCTCTTTCGATCCCATGGGATGGGCCTTTGAACTTTACGATCCCCTCGCCGAGTATAAACCTACGTTCAACGGATCTCCTCTGACGGGAGCTGGTAGCTTGCCCGGCACTGACGTCAGCGGCAATTACGCCGGCGTGCCACAAATGGCGAGTCAGATTGCGAACAGCCAGGAAGCGCAAGCGTGTTTTGTTCGCAATCTTTACCTCTACGCCCTGGGTCGACCTGATGTGGATCCGTTCGACAATACTCTGTCCTCTGCGGTTGATACTGACATCACCCAATCGGCGGCGAGTTTTACATCCGGTCAAACCAACATTCTAAATCTCTACGGCTCGGTGGTGGGCTCAGATGCGTTTGTCAATCGAAGGGGAGGCTCACAATGATCACTCGGCGCAACGTCATCAAAGGTATGGCCGCAGGAACCTCTTTGTTGGCCCTTGGCAGAACTGGCTTCGCTCAGACGGCCACGTCACCACGAAGAGTGGTTTTTTTCTTCACCCCCCAGGGCGCCTCCGAATATGACAGCTTTGATCAGTTCGCGACATCAACCAGCCCCATTGGATTGGGCGCGCCGCTCGCTCGTCATAGCGACAACATCGTGATTTTCAAAAATATGTCGATCATCTACGATAAGTATTCGGATGCCCATATCTCAGGACAGTTGTTGACTCTCACCAACTCACCCTCATTGTCGTGGCAAGGGACAGCTTCAGCTAAGATTGCAAGCGAGTCTCTGGACAATTTTTTGTCCCGCAACCTAGGTCAGATGGTCACGCCGGCTCTGCCCTCATTGCAGTTGGGGGTTGCAGCGGCTCAAGATGACAGTGGAACTGTCAGCTATGACCAGAGTGGCGCCCCGATCATCGTACAAACGGATCCTTTGAAAGTTTACAATTCGATTTTTAAAAACGTGATGGGTGGGAAGGCCACTCAGGTTGCCGCCAAAGTTCCGTTTAACCGACGATCCTTGGTTTTGAAGCAGGCACTGTCTGACTGGAGCCGTTTTCAGGCCCAGCTCACTCCGAATCTTCTGGCGCGAGTCGCGCCCTACAATGATGCGATGAATACTCTTCTGGCCCAAGCTTCAGCGGCCGCTGGAAGCGGCGGTGGCTCAACCGGTACCTCGCCGGGGGCGCCGGCAACGTGCACGGTGCCGGCCGCTCCAAACACCTCAGGCACCAATTGGGACGATGCTCACAACGCCTTGACTCAATCAGCAGACATGCGCGGCTTGATCGTGGGAGCTTTCACTTGCGATCTCACACGTATTGTGACCGTGACTTTCCAAGGCATTTACAATGGACCTAATGGCGGTCTTATCGCCGGCGTTGATTCGGAGACTCATCCCATATCCCATACCGGCGACAATCCCAATTATCAGAGCCAGTTTGTTAAAATCAAAGCGGCCATGTTCGAGGAAATTGCAAAACTGGCCGACAGCCTGAAGGCCATTCCGGAAGGAAACGGAACGATGTTGGACAACACGCTCATTGTCCATGTGTCTGAAATTTCAGGAATTCAGGATTCGCAAACGGGTCATGGCACTCACAATGGGACGAGCATTCCGTTTTTCACCATCGGCGGTAAGAATATGGGCGTGAAAGTGGGTAGCTTTCTCAATCTTCCCACGCAAGCCAGCAGCACCATCGGAGTCGGCTTCCCGCATGGCAATTTTTTGCGATCCATCATCAAGGCGATGGGACTTCCCGAGCAGGCTTTCGGAACAGCCCAGTACTCGACTCAATTGGTGCCGGGCTTCTTGGCTTAAAAATTGCCATAAAAATTGCCATTGGAGGCGAACTCAGGGAAGTGCATCTGACGGGTTGAAACGCCTTGGCCGGTAGTAATTACAAAGTTCCACGTGATAAAAGAGTCTCTTCTTTCCTGGCGGGGGTGTCTGCGTTATCAGATGATCTGTCCCGGCGGGTCGCGTTTCGATTCAAGTGCCAGTGAAGATGCATTGGCATTGTGGCAGTCGAGGCCGTCAGTGCGTTAGCCGTGTTTGGTATTGGTAGGGATTAAAGGAGGTTTCCATGTGGGCTCGTTTCAGATTTGTTGTTTTTTCAATGATCGTAGTCGGACTGCCCTTGGAACATGCCCAGGCTATCAGATGTTATAGGGTGAATCGGCCTTTTTTGTCAGGGACTGGGCCTGGCCGGGCTGACGGCAGCGAAATTCCCTCGGCATCAGCAATCCCGGCGGGATCGCCAGCGGGGTTTCGCTCTAGTAGAATGCAATTTGAAGAGAAGCTCGTGGAACTCAGAGGATCTGTCCAGAGCTCTCATCCGCCGTCCGAAATACGGATGAGGCAGCTGGTCGCGGAAATGATGGAAAAAATGCGACATGCTCTATCGGAAGCTGATTCGGATTTTAAGCCGTCCGAGATGATCAATTTCAGGAGAAGTTTCCAAGCTAGTATAGATATGGTTAGATTCCTCAATGATCCGAGCAACACAGATATCACCGTCAAAGAACTCCTCAAGCCGGAAAGTACCCTTCCGGGTCATTACCCGAGACTGAAAAACCTGGGCGTCTGGACGATCCAAATCATGAAACAGGCAGCCGAAGACTTGGGTGCGAGCTTTGACTCGCCGCTGGTGGATATGAATCAACCCGGCAGCCTGAATCAGGAAATGGTGGTCGTTTTGGAAACGGCGAAGGGCGTACTGAACTGGGCCCGGGAGCAAACCAAGCGGACCATGGGGAATTCTCAGGATCCAGAAGCTGATGTGGCTGAGATTAGTGAGCTGAAAGAGGAGATTCGAAAACAATTCGTTAGTTTACAGGCCGCTTATCATGCGATTGTGGCAAAGGCCGCAGCGTTCGTTGACAATTCGGCTCAAGGCATTTCGCGACCGCTCAGGCAATTTCTTTTCCTGATGGGGACGTACGGTGGTTTTTTGGATCTGATTCAGCGTGAAATCGCGGTTGCAAATCAGGACGCAATCAGATTGGAATTAAAGAAAGCCGGACCTATAGGAATGGGGTCCCTATCTCCTTCTGAGAGATCTGCCCCTTCTCCTCGACCAACTGATGGCCCGCCGAGTTACCCTGTCGGCCAAGGTCCTGCTTCCGGAGGTCCGTACGACTCATGGCATTGACCTTATATGGAAACCCAGTTGAACCGCCGAGATTCACCTGCGAACTTCGGTGGTCACGGAAACGGTTGCACTGTCGGCGGGGAGAGGGCGGTAGGCCGGGCATTCCTTGGGAGACGGTCCTCCGTCAGTATACGTTTTTTGAATTCGTTTGTTCCAGCCTCCACACTTATTAGGGTCTTTTGGGTTTTTCTCAAGCCAGCAGCGCCGGTTTTCCCTGTCCTGTCCTTGGTAATAGCGTATTGACCGATGGATAAATGTTACCGAGCCGGAGTGAGTCACGACCCTTGTCATCAATTTCTGTCGTTT
>PSRN01000263.1 GCA_003176075.1 Bdellovibrio sp. | reverse complement strand
ATAGTTGTTGCCAATAACGAAATTGCCAAAAGCTTTGATCACGCTTCCAGCGGCGTCAGGCCCCTCGTGCCCGTGGGTCAAAATCAGGCGCACGGTGGCCACGTTGAGGGCCAGGCGATAAAGGGTGGTGATCAAAAGCAGCGACGGAAAGATGGAAAATTCCAAAGCCTTGTTGACGTAGATAGCGACCAGCAGGATGAGGACCGCGACAGCCAGTGAAAAAGTCAGGGCCATGTCCAGAATGAGGGGCGGCAGCGGAATCACCATCACGCCCATGACCGCCATGATACCCAGGGCAATCAGCAGATCCGTGTTCTTGGTGTACCGCTCAAATCTCTTGAGGAACTGAAAGACCTCTTCCATGTTCTATGTTTTCCTCGATTTTCGTTTCAATTTGAAAACGTAAGACAGAACCTCGGCGACAGCGACGTAAAGTTCCCGCGGAATGACCTGCCCCAGTTTCATGGTCTTAAATATCGTCCGCGCCAAAGGCTTGTTTTCGACGATTGGGATGGAATATTCCGCCGCGATTTGTTTGATCTTCTCAGCCACCAAGTCGGCGCCCTTGGCGATCAATTGCGGCGCCGGCAAATTGGCATCATACTTCAAAGCCACCGCGATGTGGGTCGGATTGGTGATGACAACACTGGCCTCGGGCACCTTCTGCATCATGCGCCGGTTGGCGACTTCCCTCTGAACTTTGCGGATCCGCGCCTTGATCAAAGGGTCCCCTTCGCGTGATCGATTCTCCTCGCGCACTTCCTGCTTGGTCATCATCATCCGGCGCTCAAGACTCCAGCGCTGAAAAAAGTAATCGCCCAAGGCAAGGACAAGAATGAAAACTCCGATGAAAGCAAACAGGCGACCCGTCAGATTCGCCAGAAAGGTGCCCAATTCACCGATGCCCAGTTGGCTCAAGTAAGGGATGCGCGCGAGTTCGTGGCGAAGAATCGCGTAGCAAATCAGGGAGATCAGGATGATCTTGATGACGGATTTGAGGGCTTCGACCCCGTTGCGCAGACTGATCAGCTTGCGCAATCCTTCGATCGGATCGATTCTTTCCATGTCCAGGGAAATGGCATTTTCGACCTGCAGGAAGCCGGTTTGAATGACGGTGCTGCCAACGCCGATCAAAAGCAAAATCCCCATCGCCGGCAGCAACAGAATGCCGAGCTTCTCGCCGGCCACGCGCGAGGCCAATGCCAGATCACCCTGGCGGACCGCCGCGACCAGGCCCTCGCCAAAACTGCTGTGTAAGAGTTCAAAAAGCTCGCGCAGAAAGAATTGCGATAGTCCGTAAACGGCCCCGGCCACCAGCAACAACAAAAGCGCGGTGGAAAGTTCACGCGTTTGCGCGACCTGGCCTTTGCGGCGGAATTCCTCCCGCCGGCTTTGTGTCGCCTCTTCCGTGCGCTCGCCTTGTCCTTCTTCCGCCATCGCCCCTCACTCACTCACTCACTCACTCGCTCACTCACTCGCTTACTCACTCGTTCACTCAGTGGTCACCGTCCAATGGCCTTCATGGCTTGGGTGAATTGACCCGCCATTTGATCCATCATCTCGCCCATGGTTTCAGTGTTGCTGGGGAGAGAAATGAACAAGACCAAAAAACTCGCTAAAATCGTCATTTGAAGACTTGTCACCAGCACGTTGACCTGCGGTACAACCCGGCCCACAATGCCCATCGCCAGATGCGCGAGAAAAATCGAAATCATCACCGGCGCCGCGATTTGAATTCCAGAGACGATAATTTGTTGAACCCAGGGCCCCAGGTCACCGAAAGACAGGACATTGATGTTGGTTCGACCCACGGGATGAAGAGAGAAGCTTCGTGCGATGCCTTCGATAAAGAAGTGATGTCCATTCAACGCGAGAAACAAAAGTGTCGCCAATAGAACTTCGAATTGCTCCAAAATATTCGAGTTGGTGCCCAGACTCGGATTGAACAATTGCGAAGCGCCGAGACCCGAGGTGACACCCAACAGTTCGCCGGCCACCGAGACAGCGAAAAAGAAAAACCGCACCACGAAACCGAGAAAAAGTCCCAGCACCACCTCCCGCAGGGCCCACAAGATGACCATTTCCGAAATGGCCAGGGGTGCGACGGCGCTTTGGACACCCGTGGCTGCTCCGCCGCCCACGCTGGCCACCGGGAAAATGACAACACTCAAAACCAGGGACCACAGCACCTTCACGGGGGCGGGCACGCTGGAGGTGCCGGTGATCGGCATGGCGACGGTGAACGCGCCAATGCGCAATAGAACAAGCGCGAACGCGACCACCTGCCCTTCGGGGAAACCGGATAGAAGGTCTGGGGAGATGCCGGAGGCACCGACTTGGTGCATTTCAATCCCTCACCAGCGCCGGAACGCTTTCAAAAAGTTTCACCGTAAACCCCTTCATCAAATCCAGCATCCAGGGTCCGGCCAAAGCGATCACCACGACAACAACGATCATTTTGGGAATAAAGGTCAAAGTCGCTTCGTTGATCTGAGTCAACGCCTGAAAGATGGAAACCAGCAGGCCGACCACCAAAGTGGTGACCAGGATCGGCGCCGCCAGCATGACCGTCGTCTTCATGGTGTCCTGCCCGAGCTGAATGACAAAGTCCTCGGTCATCATCCTCCACCTCCAAAGCTGTTGACCATCGAGCCCACAATCAACGTCCATCCGTCCACGAGGACAAAAAGCATGATCTTTAAAGGCAACGAGATCACCACCGGCGGGAGCATCATCATCCCCATGGCCATCAGCACACTGGCGGCGAGCATATCAATCACCAGGAACGGAAGAAAAATGATAAAGCCAATTTGAAAAGCCGTTTTTAATTCGGAAATGATGAAGGATGGAATCAAAACCATGGTGGGCACGTCCGCCAGGGTTTTGGGTTCATTGATTTTTGCCAGCCGGACAAACAGGCTCAAATCGGCGGGACGGGTTTGCGCCAGCATGAATTTTCGCAGCGGCGTGAGACTCGCCTCCAGGGCCTGCTCCTGGGAGGACCGATTGGCAAGGTAAGGTTGGATTCCCTTATCGTTGATCTCCTTAAAGGCCGGCCCCATGATGAAAAACGTCAGAAAAATGGATAATCCGACCAGCACCTGATTGGGTGGCATCTGTTGCACCCCCAGCGCCTGGCGAAGAAAGGAAAGAACGATCACGATGCGGGTAAAACTGGTCATCATGATCAGAATGGCCGGGGCCAGCGTTAAGACCGTCAAAACAAGGACGATCTTGATGGCGTTCACGACCTCGTTCGGATTTTCCGTCGTCTTGAAGCCGAGGTTCACGCTGGGGAGAGTGATCCCCGTGGCGGCTGCGCCGCCCACGCTGACTTGCGCCACCGCCGGCACGGCCGCCAGCGCGAGGAGAAAACTCAAGAGCGCAAGAGCACATCTAAGACCCACATTCGATCTTTTCATTCGATGGACCTCAAGCCTTTCGCCCGGCGATGGACGACGTCGTGAATGGATCCCAGGGAAAATTGTTCAAGTCCTTCCTCGAATGGGTCTTCCGTCTTTCCCTGGAGGATCGATTCAAATTTCGCCGGCGCCACCGCCGGGAGCTCCTCATCCAAAAGGCTCAGGCTTTTAATCAATGAAATATGGTGATCCGTCACGCCAATGAGAATCGACTCTCCGGCGACACTGACGACCGCCAGACTTCTCTTCGGGCCGAGAAAATGCTGGGCGAGGATTTTCATCTGAAACTGAGTCGCCTTGCGGTTGCGAAATTTGTATTTGCGCAAAATCACGACCCCGACCAGGCCGAGGCCCAACACCAGCGCGAGAGCGGCTCCGAGCTTCTCCGCTGCCCATGGAGGTGCCTTCGGCACCTCCGCAGTCGAAGAAGGTTCCGCGGCCGGACGACTTGCGGAGGTGATGGAGACGGGAATTCCTTGCTCGGTGGTTGCCGAGGCTCTAGTGGCTTCCGTCGTCTGAGTGGTAACCGTGGCCTCAGTGGCCTTTGTGGCCTCTGTGGCTTCTGTGGCCTCAGTGCCTTCTGCGGTTTCAGCTTTTACGGACGACATGGCTCCCGAGAGAAGCAGAAAGACGCAACAAGAAAGGAGAAAATAAGTGATTCGAATCATTTCAGCTGCTCCACGCGCTCGCGGGTCGAAATGATGTCGGTGAGACGGACGCCGAACTTTTCATTCACGACGACGGCTTCGCCTCGGGCGATCAATTTGTCGTTGACGAAAACCTCCATCGGTTCACCGGCCAGTTTGTTCAGCTCGATCACGGAACCTTGTCCCAGATTCAGCAGTTCGCTCACCGGCATCTTGGCGCGGCCCAGCTCCACCGTCACCCGCAGGGGAATATCCATGATCATCTTCAAATTCCGTGGTTCGCCGCCTTCGACGGACTCGGGGCCTTCTTTGGCCCCCTTGCCCGCCGCCTCGCGGCCTTCATCCTTTTTCCCTTCGGCCTCCGCGGAGAGCTGCTCCGCCAATTGATCAAATTGGTCTGCCATGTTCCCCCCGTTTACCTTTCCCGCTCAACCGATCGCGTGACCTGCATGGCCACCGAACCGTGGTGAATTCCCATGTAACCTTTGAATTTGGTCACCCCTTCGATGAGGATATCAAACTCGCCCGTCGAATCCTGACCGAGAGGGATCACATCCCCCACTTTCAATTCCATCAGGTCTTCCATGGTGATCTCTGATTCTCCCAACCAAACCGCCACGTTCATGTCCGTTTCCAGCAACTGCTCGCGGATAATCGATGTCCAAAGTTTTTTGTCGGTTTGGTCCGATTCGATTTGAAAACCGCTCGAGAGCTTTTGCTTGATCGGTTCGATTGTCGCGTAGGGAATGACGATGGTGATCGTGCCGTTGGCGTTTTCGAGTTCCACGTCGAAGGTCGACGCGATCACCACATCCGTCGGCGGCACGATTCCGACAAATTGCGGATTCACTTCCGTCCGCACAAAAGTACAGCCGATCTTTTCGACGCTCTCCCAGGCGGCTTCGAGGTCATCCATCGCCAGGCCCACCACTTTTTGCACGATGGAGAGTTCGATTTGAGTGAAGTCTTTCCCCTCGATTTTTGTGTACGGACGGTCCGCGCCGCCAAAGAAACTGTCGACAAGGGCGTAAGCGAGCTTGCTCTCGATCACCAGGAGGGCCGAGCCGCGAAGGTTATGAAAGCGAAGAACACTCATGCAGGTCGGCATCGGTAACGTGTTGATGAATTCGCCGAACTTCAAAAAGTCAGTGCTCGCCAAAGTGATGGATGCGATTTTGCGGAGGGCGGACGACAGCGACACGCGAAAGCTCCGCATAAAGCGCTCGTAAATGACTTCCAGCTGGGGCAGACGGCCCCGGATGATGCGGTCCTGACTGGTCAAGTCGTAGTTGACGACGACCTTTTCTTCTCTTGCCGCATTGGTGGTGGTCGAGACCGATCCAGGCTTGGCCGCCGCGGGCTTTTGCTCCGCCGGCGTCCCGACTTCCCCTTCGGAGACCGCGGCCAGCAGGGCATCAACTTCGCTCTGCGATAAGACTTGATTCATCGGTGACCACCTAGTTGTAAAGAAAGTTGGTAAAGAAGACGCTGGTGATCTTTCCTTTTGTCAAAAAGGCGTTCACCGTGTCTTTGACCTCATCACGCAACTCGTTCTTTCCCTCCTTGCTGGAAATCTGGTCGTACGTTCTGCCTGAAAGAATGATGATAATGATGTCCCGGATCTGCGCCTTGCGCTGCTCGATCTCGTCGACCACTTTCTTTTCGTTCACTTCAAGTTCCATGTCGACTTTGAAGATCCGGCGTCCCTTACTTCCGGCCAAGTTAACGATGAATGTTTCGAGCGGAATCACATGGGCCTTGATGATCTTTTCATCATGAGCCTCGTGCTCTTGCGCTTCTTGTTCCCCTTTGATGACATGCTCGATCTTGGGCTCGGCGGCATCTTTTTGGCGCCCCTTCCAAATCATGATTCCCACGGCAGCGACGACGACCATATTGAGGACGGCCAGTGCCGTCATGACAAAATTTTGCTTTCCCCCGCCACTGGCGGGTGGTGCCGGTGCCGCCACCGGTTCTTTCGCCGCTTCCTCTGCCATCCCAATCCCCCTCAGAGAAAAAGTCTGCGGAGGTGCCTAAGGCACCGACTTGGGCTCTTCCTCGAACAGTGATTCCAGCAATGCCGATGCCAAGCGGACCAAGGTTTTGAATCCACAACTCTCGGCGGGCGCCAAAAGCTGTAAGTTCAATGGCGGCTCCGTGGGTTCAGTGTTTGGGGACGTCTCAGGCTCGGGAAATTGACTCAGCGGACTTGCGGGGTAGTCAGCATTTTGACCGGATCTTAGAGTGCATCACCACTTCTTAGATACGCTCTTAAATGCGCTGATAGATCGATTTTTGCTCAATGCTGGCGCCTCTTCCGCCAAAACA
>PSRN01000138.1 GCA_003176075.1 Bdellovibrio sp. | reverse complement strand
ACTCGCGATGGATTCGAACCATCGACCCCTTCATTAAAAGTGAAGTGCTCTACCTGCTGAGCTAGCGAGTCAATGCTTTAAGAGTTCGTAAATCTACGAATATTTCATCCTTAGTCAACCAGAATCTCTCGTCTGCGCTTCCCCGGAGCAAATCTGAAACACACGTTTCATGCAGGTCATCCCCCCCCGGTCTTAATCTCGCTTAGTGACGACCACTACGACCACTTCGACCGCTTCGACCGCGATCACGTCGAAAAAAGTGGTTTAACCCACAGGGTTTGTTCGCGCGCTGGTCCCACTGAAATCACGTCGATGGGAGTCGCTAAATGATTGCCGATAAAGTCGATATAATTGGTCGCGGCTCGTGGCAAATCTTTCAGGGTGTTGACCCTGGACAAATCTTCTTTCCAGCCCGGCATCCATTCCAGAATTGGTTGGGCCGCCTCGAGGTCTTCCGTCGACGCCGGAAACTCATGGATGATTTCGCCGCCCACGTTATAGCCCGTGCAGACCGCCACTTTTTCAAGGCCAGAAAATACGTCTAACTTCATTAATGCGAGATTGGTCAGGCCGTTCAAACGAATGGAATATTTGAGTGCGACCAAGTCGATCCAACCACAGCGCCGGGGTCGTCCCGTCGTCGCGCCAAATTCATTCCCGATGGTGCGGATTCGCTCGCCCACATCGTTTAATAATTCGCTCGGGAAAGGGCCGGCCCCCACCCGCGTGGCGTAGGCTTTCATAATGCCGACCACCTTAGAGACTGTGGTTGGACCAATCCCCAAGCCCGTGCAAGCCGATCCGGCGATCGTGCTTGAACTGGTCACGAAGGGATAAGTCCCGTGGAGCACGTCCAACAACGAACCTTGCGCCCCCTCAAATAACACCCGCTTCCCCGTCTTGAGAGCCCGGTGGATGACCATTGAAGCGTCACGTGAGCGGTACAGTTTAAGCGATTCAACGTAAGGAGCGGCCCAACTGATCAGATCCTCGCTCTTATAAGCTTTTGCATTATAAAGACCGGTGAACAGGGCGTTCTTTTCCGGCAGGGCCGTCGCCAGCCGGTGGCGCGTGCTCTCGGCCGAGAAGAGATCACCGAAGGTTAAAGCCCGCCGCGACGCCCGGTCTTCATACGCGGGTCCAATGCCTTTGCGAGTCGTGCCGATCTTGAGCGCTTCCTGAGCGGTCTCGCGGCAGGCGTCGAGTTGCTTGTGGTAAGGCATGATGATTGTGCATTGCTCACTGATCTGAAGCTGCTTCGGATTCTTCAGGTAACCCGCCGCCTTGAGCTCCTCGATTTCCGAGACTAAACCTTCGATATCCAACACGACGCCAGGACCGATAATGCAGATCGTATCTTCGCGCAGAATGCCCGAGGGCACCAAGTGAAGGATCGTCTTCTTGCCGTTCACGACAAGGGTGTGTCCCGCATTGGCGCCTCCTTGAAAGCGAACGACATAATCCGCGTTCTCGGAAAAGACGTCGACGACTTTTCCCTTCCCCTCGTCGCCCCATTGAGCTCCAATGACAACAATGCCTGACATGAACTCTTCCTCCGGTCAAACCGCAGGAATCTAGCGGTCCTTCCCATTCTGGACAAGCAAAGCCTGGCGCGCTCTCTTCTTAACGCTACAGGCCGTACCAAGCTGCTTTGGGTGGCAACGTGTCCGAAGTCGTGCCATCACGAAAAAAAGAAATAATTTTGCTTGCCGCTTGCTCACTAGCCTTGTGAAAGGCTTCCAGGGAGTTGGCACCGACGTGGGGAGTGAACAAAACATTTTGCAGACGCAAGAGGGATGAACTGCGACTCAGGGGTTCCTTTTCAAAAACGTCAAGTCCGCAGGATCCCACCCAACCCTTTTCCAAGGCCTGGCACAGATCCTGTTCCACGATCACCGCGCCCCGCGAAGTGTTGACCAGGATCACTCCCCGCTGAATGTATTCAAGCTGTGAAGAGGACAACATGCCGCTTGTTTCCTTAGTCAGCGGCACATGAAAACTGATGACGTCCGCACGTTTCAAGAGTTCCTCATAAGAAACGCGTTCCGCTTGGCGCGATCGGAAACGTTCGTCATCGGCATAGGGATCATAGGCGATCACTTGCATACCGAAGGCTTCCGCGATTTCCGCCACGCGCGATCCAATGCGGCCAAGCCCCACCACGCCGTAAACTTTTCCCTCCAACTCTTGGCCGATGAGCAGGTCGCGATTCCAAAACCCGGCCTTCACTTGCGCGTGCGCCTTCACCAAGTGATGGGCGCAGGCCAGGACAAGTGACCAGGTCAGCTGCGCCGCCGTGTTCACGTTGGCCGAGGGCGTATTCATGACCGTGATTCCCCATTTTTCACAGGCCTTCAAATCAATATGGTCAAACCCACTGGTCGCCGTGACGATCAGCTGAAGTTGCCTGGCATCGCTCAGCAATTTTTCATCGATCGGCGTCCGTGATCGGATCAATAAAACGTTGACCCCTTTGATTTGCTCGACCGTGATTTCCGGGGCTGGCGTCTTTTCAATTTGGAAAAAATCTTGCTCCTGCAACAAAAGAAACGCCGCCTGTGAAAGACGATCCGTAATGAGTAAACGCTTGGCTTTAGTCATGGCGCCAAAAGCCCCTCATGGCGCGGGCGAATTGGTCTTGGTCAATGCCGGTCGCCAGCTGCGGGTTGAATTCTTTCAGCACATCGATCATTTTCAACATCAGAACCTCCATTTGCTCAGTGGTGATGTGTCCCATATGGCCGATGCGGATGATTTTCCCTTTGGCTTGATCTTGCCCCCCCATCACCGTGATGTGGTGCTTTTCCTCGAGACGGAGCCTGAATTTTTGACTGTCGATTCCGGCGGGCACGCGTAAAGCCGTCAGCGAGTTGGCCGGCGGTTGGGCGTATAGGGAAAAACCCATCTGCAGCGTGAATTCGCGGGTGAAGCGGGCCCGCCGGGCAATCTCCTGGTAGAGCTGTTCAAGACCCGTGTCCTCGAACATCCGCAGAACGCAATCCAAGGCGCGAATCAAAGTGACATTGGAACTGAAAAACGTTTCTCCCTTCTGGTTCGCCTGGTGCTCGAGACGAATATCAAAGTAATACCGCGGGCACTTCGCTTGTGGAATCACGCGCCACGCTTTGGCGGAAAAGGAAATAAGACTGAGTCCGGTGGGCAACATAAAAGCCTTCTGAGAGCCTCCCACCAAACCATCAATGTGCCATTCATCCATCGGTAAAGGGAACGCGCCGAGAGCGGTAATCCCGTCGACCAAAAAGAGCGTGTCGGGATAAGAAGAAATCAATCGACCCAGCTCTTGAATGGGATGAACCACGCCGGTGCTGGTTTCACAAGCTTGACAAAGCACGGCGCGTACCCCGCCCGTGGCGGCTTCGCCGCCCACGCTCGCGGGCTGCTGTTTCAGAATCGCCGCGACTGCCGCCGCGTCGACCGCCTGGCCCCATGGCACTTTGATCGGAATCACTTGCGCTCCGTAGGCGCCGGCCATTTCACTCCAGCGTTCGCCGAACTTTCCCGAATCCACGACGACGACTTTCTCGCCGGGACTTAAGATGTTGACCAGCAGGGCTTCCATCCCGCCAGATCCCGTGGAGGTCAGAACATAGCAGGGTTGGGAAGTGGCGAAGACTTTTCTTAAACCCTTTAAAACGCGAGACAGAACGGCGTCAAATTCCGGCGTCCGATGGTGAATCATGGGCCAGGCCAGAGTTTCTTGGACTTGCGGATGCAGATTCACCGGGCCCGGTGCGAGAACATTGTAAGTCGGAGCGGCTTCTTTAGGTTGCATGAACAATTTTCTCCCTTTAGAATGGAGCTTTTGTTGGCGCAAGGCCTTCACGTCGGCCTTATTTCACACGTGGCGGCTTCACCGCCCACGCTAGAGAATGTAATGACCCAAAGAATACATGGACCGCGGACACTTTGTCACTTCTTGAGCCAAAGTCTTTGGCGCGAGACCTTTGTTACTTTAATGGCCGCTGCGACCTTCACGGCTGGCGCGGCCTTCTTGGCCAGTGGCTGCGCCTATCAGTTGGGATCTCCGGACCGAAGCATCCCGGGCGGCTATCAGCAGCTCTCGATTCCCATGTTTCGCAATCTCACGCAGGAGACAGGCATCGAGGTCTCTTTCACCAATGCCCTGATCCGCGAATTCGAACGGTCCAAGACGGCGCGTGTAGTGGACCCACCGCGGGCCGAAGCGGAAGTCAACGGGGTAATCACGGAAATTTCATACGTGGCCTCGGGCGATGTGAGTTCGCCGTCAATGCCTTTGGGCGCCGTTCTCCGCGCCGGCTACTCCATCACCGTGAAAGTCACCGTGGTCTTACGGCGACGGTCGGACCAGGTTGTGCTTTGGACAGGCGATTTTCAAGGGGAACATGGATATATCGCTCCTCAAGTCACCCGGGCCGGTATCAATACGGTGAATCCCCTTTACAATTTATCAGCTCGCCGGCAATACATTGACTTGATTGCGGCCGAAGCGATGGCAGAAGCCCACAATCGTATGTCGGAGAATTTTTAATGCCTCTTTTTGAACCTCAACACCTTTATTCGGCTGTTGAAAAGTCTTTCAAAAGCCAGGCTTTTGCACCCATTTATTACTTTTTCGGGGAAGAGTCTTTTCTTCTGCAACAAGCGGTGCAATATCTCAAAACCTGTTCGCTTGTTGAAAATGCAGCCGATTTCAACTGGCGGATCTTCAATGGCGATGAGGACGACACCCACCGGATCAAAGACGAAATTGAAACCTACCCCATGATGGCACCCCGGCGGGTCGTGTGGATTCGCGAAATTTCACACCTCACAGAAGGGGACTGGGCCGTCTTGACACCCCTTCTTGAAAATCCGGTGGCCTCCACCGTGTTGATTCTCACCAGTCAAAAAGCCGATCGAAGAAAGAAAATCATTCAAAAGCTCATCGACGTCGCGGTGACGGTGGAATTCAAGAAGCCCTACGAGAACCAAATTCCTTCTTGGATCAACCATATCGTCAAGGGACACGCGCTTCGTATCACCGACGAGGCCCTACAGGTCTTTCATCAGCTGGTCGGCGATTCGCTGATTGAAATCGACAGCGAGATTCGTAAGCTCAAGAACTATCTCGGCGAACGGTCTGAAATTGACGTTGAGGATGTGCGAAAATGTGTCTCGCCATTTAAAGAAGAGAACGTTTTTAAGTTCGCCGAGCTGTTGGGGGACGGCCGTCTGCCCTCGGCCCTCCTTCAGGCGGTGGCTTTATTGGACCAAGGGCAAAGCGAACTGGGCGTTGTGGCCCTTACGGCCCGGCATTTTCGTATCCTTTTGAACGTGAAAATCGGCGAATCTCAGGGGCTGGCGGGCGCCAAGCTGGCGGCTCTCGCGCAAGTGGCCCCTTATTTTTTGAAGAATTACCAACGACAGACCCGTCAGTGGTCCGTGGCAAAGCTTGAAAACGTCATTCTTTTTCTTGCTGAATGCGAAAAGGCGCTCAAAAGTTCTCCGCTTTCAGCCGGCATTTGGATCGAGAACATGATCACGAAAATATGTCAGCTCCACTCGACCTCAGTCGAGAGCGTCCCGGCGAAGAATACTTTGCTGCAAGAACCCCTCGGCTTTATGGACTAAAACTCAAAATTCACTGGGTTCAGTCAGGGCTCGCTTCATCCGATAACCATTCATGGCCGCTCAGCCGCAAAGACCAGCTTCCGTCCGACGAAGATTTCCGCGAAGAATTTTCCGCAGAGGCATCGGCGTTCTATCCGCTGGCAAATACTTTATTGCCACTGGCTGCGAAATCGGTGAAGGCGGCGTTTCGTTTACGACCGATACAAGCATCCGCATCGGCGGCCTGGTGGTTCTCAGCTTTCAAATTCCCGACGGCCAATTTATTTCAGTACGGGCCGAAGTCCGAAACGAAGCCAAGAACAATGAAGGCCATCTGAATTACGGCACTGCCTTTGAAACAGTCTCATTTGAGCGAAAACGAGAGATTCGAAATTTCGTGACCAATCGGCCCGAATCTGAAATTTAGCCCACGCTCGCCTTCGCCGCGGCCCTTTTGGAAAGACGACTGATTTTCCGCGACGCCGTTTCTTTCTTGATCACACCCTTGGAAACTGCCTTCATGATACGACTGACGTATTCGGCCAGAACCTTCTGAAGATCCTGCGACTTGGCCTGCAGCGCGACCACCACTTTGCGCTCCAAAGTACCCACCTTCTTCTTCAGTTGCGAATTGCGCGCAGACCGACGTAAAGATTGGCGCGCCCGTTTTTCCGCCGACTTATGATTTGCCAAGTCAGACCTCCTCAGCCACACTTGTGATTAATTAACTGATTGAACAAATTGATTAACAAACACTTGACAGGTTGACTCATGACATCAATCGAGCCCCAGGTCAAGCGGCGCGTGACGCAAACTGAAGGAGCCAGCGGTCCAGTCGCCGTTCAGGCCCTGATCATGGCCTTCGGAACAATGACCAGCCGGCTGCTGGGGCTGGCTCGCGAAATACTCTTCGCCAGCCTTTTCCCGCGCCTGATCACCGATTCCTGGTACGCCGCCTTTCGAATTCCCAATGTTTTCCGGCGTCTCTTCGGCGAAGGGTCCCTGTCCGTCAGTTTTATCCCGGTGTTTGTGGATGCTCATCGCGACTCCCATGCGCGCGCGCAAAATCTCGTCAACTCGTTCTATACTCTTTTTCTGCTGCTTCTCGCGACTTTCACGGCTCTGGGAATTTTTTATGCGGAGCCATTGTTTCGCCTGCTCCTCGACCGGGAATTCATCGAAGTTCCAGGAAAATTTGAACTCGCGGTCCGCATGGGCCGAATCATGTTCGCCTATATCTTCTTGGTCTGCACATACGCTTACGAAATGGCCATCCTCAATGCTTTAGGTCGGTTTGGCTGGGCCGCCATGGCTCCTACTTTTTTTAATCTGGTGATGGTGGCCGCCACGCTTTTGCCGCCACATATTCTGGCCTGGGATGGCCAAGCCTTGGCTTGGGGAGTGATCGCCGGCGGCGTCGTTCAGGCCGCCGTTCTGCTCCCATCCCTCATTCGCCTCGGCTACTTGCCCCGGTTCCGTTTCGATTGGAACAACTCCGACATGTGGATGGTTTTTCGCACGATGGGTCCGGGACTGGTGGGAATGAGCATTTTGCAAGTGACCACTTTGGTCAATATGGTCTTTGCCACCTCACTGGGAGAGGGCTCCCTCAGCTACCTCAATCTGGCGGACCGACTGATGGAGCTTCCCCTGTCGTTGGTTTCAGTTTCCATCGGCTCAGCCCTTCTACCGACTCTGGCCCGCCTTCACGCCGAAAAGAAAGAAGCGCAGGCGACTACGACCATGGATCAGTATTTCCGTCTCAATCTTTTCATGTCTTTTCCCGCGGCGGTGGGGCTGTTCGCGCTGGCGCATCCCATTGTTGAGCTTCTCTTCGAGCGAGGGCGATTTCACCCGCATGAAACTCTGATCGTCGCCGATGTTATTCGTGTTTACGCGGTCAACTTGATCTTTATCAGCGTCACACGCGTCTTTGTGCAATCGTTCTACTCGATCAAGAACACTTGGATCCCCGCCCTGGCTTCGATTTTGGGCCTGGTACTTCACATTTCAATGGCTCGGCTTCTGATGAGCTGGTGGGGCTTGCGGGGATTGAATATTTCATCACTGGCGAGCGTGATGCTCAACTTCTCATGTCTCGTCGTCGCTTACCGTTTTTTGATCGGGCAGTTTCCTTGGCATCACAGCTTTCGCTCTTTGATCAGGTGGATTCCTTCTCTGATTGGCCTTTTTGCCACGCTTCAAATTTACGAAGTGGCGCGACGGTTTCTCGGCGATCATTTTCTCGCCAAGTGCGTTTCCCTCTTCGGCATTATCGGTTTAGGAATCGGTGTCTACGGTCTTCTGTGTCACTTTCTTCGCGTCTCTGAATTCGAATATGTGTTCCGAACTTTTCGGCGCAAACTCGAACAAAAAGGAATTCTCGCGAAAGACTAGGGCGTACCCTACTGAGCGGCAGCCTCTCACAACATTTCAGCCTTCGCCAAAACTCCGGGTCCTACCAGGAATTTTATACGAAATTTCCTAGTTGAGATAGGAAATTTAACTTATGCTTTGAAAAGAACGACTAAGAATTGGATGATCAATTGGATGATCCTTGGATGAGGTGGCAAAGCTAAAAGGAGGTCTTTCCTTCCATGCAATTCACTCGCTGTTATGAAAAACCGAAGGGCTCAATATTTCTGCTCGGACCTCGGGGAACAGGGAAAAGCACTTTCGTGCGCCGAGACGTTCAGCCTGATTTGACCCTTGATCTCTTGCGCTCTGACTTTTTTCGGGAACTTTCACTCAGGCCTTCAGAGCTGAGCGACAAAGTTGCTCATCTTAAGGCGGGGCAATTTGTCTGCATTGATGAAATTCAAAGAATTCCAGAACTCCTTAACGAGGTTCATCGCCTGATTGAAGAACGCCGGATCCATTTTATTTTAACAGGGTCGAGTGCCAGGAAGCTTCGAGGTGCGGGGGTCAACCTTCTCGCGGGTCGTGCTCACTCAAAAAAAATGTTTCCCCTTTCGATCTTTGAAACTGGCAAGAAAATTTCCGTTCACCGATTGATTGATCATGGAACTTTGCCGTGGGTTCTCACCCAGACTGATCGTGACCAAGTGGAGGACTATCTATTTTCCTATGTCGAAACTTACCTCAAAGAAGAAGTAATGCAAGAGGGCCTGGTGCGACGGCTTCTCGATTTCTCTCATTTTATCGAGATCGCCGGTCAATACCATGGTCAAATTCTTAATTTCGAAAATATTGCTCGCACCGTTGGAAAATCAGGGGACACAGTGAGGTCGTGGTTTCAAATTCTTTATGATACCCTCATCGGCTATTCCGTCGAGCCTTATCACCTGGGTGTTTTTCCCGCTGAGAGCAAGCACGCGAAATTTTATTTTTTTGACTGCGGGATTGCGCGAGCAGCTCGTGGAATCCGCCGAATTGAGGAAATTCCGGAGAGCCGTGGCGCGTTTCTAGAGACGTTGATCCTCAATGAGCTCAAGGTGTATTTCGAGGTGAAACGTCGTTCACACCAGATCTTCTACTACAATGTACCTCGCCTTGGCGACATCGATTTTGTCATCGAAACCCGCAGGAAATCTTTGAGCTCTCCCGCTGAGTTCGTCCTGATAGAAGTGAAGCATGCGAAGAAATGGAATTCGCAATTCGGTAAAGTGTGCGCAAAAATCAGGGAAGCGCAGCCCAAACGAATTCAGCGAATGATTTGCGTCTATATGGGTGAGGAGCGCCTTTCCAAGCAGGGGATTGATGTGATTCCCATCCGGCATTTTGTTGAGGAGCTATGGAAGGAGAAGATTTTCTAGGCTGCGTTTTGAATTTGGCTGGACGCCTTTAACCGATCCTTTTCGTTAAGCTTTGCCGTAATCACAAGCGAGTACAAAAGCCCGCTGGCATTGGCCCGGTCGACCGTGTCACAAAAAAGCCAGTTGTTCCTGCCGATTGCAAATTTTCGAATGGTCTCGGTCTGGAAAGAAATTGGCGAAATTTAAGCCTAGGGCGTTTTGAATTTGGCTGGCTGCATTCAATCAGCCGCAGCCACAGCATTAGCCGCAGCGACAGTTTCAGTCCGGGTCGGCAGTTTTTCTGCTCAAAGTGTATAGCACAGCGCCAAGTTGATCTTGTAGTTTGTTAATGGTCGTATCATTCAATTTTTCCAATTCAATAATTGCCTGGCATTCGCGAAAGCTCCCATAGGCCATCGCATAGAATCGACGTTGATCGGCCGGTGTCCGCTTGCCAGACCCTTCGGCCAGCGTTAGCGCAACCGACGAACTGGCACGAAGCAATTGATCTTTCAAGAAGCTTGGTAATTTCAGTTCCTTGCAGTGCCAGTAGTGTTCTTTTGCAAGCTGGTAGGCTTTGAAATTCTGCAACATCCCTCCTGTGAACCGCAAACTGCGCGCCAACCTGAAAGCTGAACGAACCGTGCGACTGGCGCAGCGACGAATTTGGCTGACCACACCGATTTCATTTGCCCACCTTAATCCAGATCATTGAGCAGGCGATGTAAACCATGGCTTTGAAGTTGCGTGCAAGCTTTTCAAATCGGGTCGCAATGCCTCGGAAGTGCTTGAGACGAGCGAAGAGATTTTCTACCAAATGCCGCATTTTATAAAGATGAGAGTCAAATTCTGGATTTGGTTTTTTGCTGTTGGACTTGCGGGGAATCACAGGATTCATCCCCTCTGCTCGTGCCTGTTCACGAATATCTTCAGAGTCATATCCCTTATCAGCAATGAAGTTCTCAACACCCTTTACTTTTGAAATAACTTGGGCGGCCGCTTTGGCGTCATGTACCTCACCCCCAGTGATTTCAAAATCGATCGGATTTCCATGCGCATCGGCGGCCATGTGAATTTTGGTTGTAGGTCCTCCTCGAGACTTTCCGATGGCGCGTTCTTCGCCAAGCCGAGCTCCACTTGCTGGTGAGCGCGAACGTAGCTTCCATCGGCGAATACCCACTCCGGATCAATCTCGCCTCGTAGCTTAAAAAAAATCAGCCCAAAACCCCTTGGCGGCCCAGCTATTGAAGCGACCATAAGCCGTTTCCCATGGACAAAATTCTTTTGGAATGTCACGCCAAGGAGCCCCAGTTCGAAGTTTCCAGAGAATGCCCTCCATCACTTCGCGACTGTTCTTGGCGTCGTAGCAATTCTTTGCCGCCATAACTGTTTGCAATTGTGTCCAGATCCCGTCAGTTATCACCCTTCGAGTCATCGTGAAAGCCCCCTGCTCATACAAAGCCTTCCACGATCCTGACAAATTTCAACAACTTACGATAAACGCCTGCGGCCACAGCATTGGCGGTTAACAGCAAAACTGATGACTGGACTGAAACTGTCGCTGCGGCTAATGCTGTGGCTGCGGCTGATTGAATGCAGCCAGCCAAATTCAAAACACGCCCTAGTGAGAAGGCGCGTGAACAACAAACCGCTTTTTCATGTATTCATAACAAGACCGGTCATCGATGAAGAGGGCCCCCGACTGGGCCGCCAGCGCCGCCATCATCATCGGAAAAATCGCTGAATGCCGATCCGTCATTTCAAGCACTAAAATAAAAGACGTGAAAGGGGTTCGCGCCACGCCGGTCAAGAAACCGATCATGCCGAGAAGAACCATCAAATGGGGATATTCGGGAGCGATGTGGGTGGATAAAAAAGACCCCAAGGAAGCGCCGATGGCTAAAGCCGGCGAAAAGATTCCGCCCGCCGCGCCGGAAAGATAGCTCACCGTTGAGGCGACCCAACGGAGAATCACCAAATAACCGCTCGCGTGCTCATCGCGAAACAAGAAGCCTGTGATCACCTCCACTCCAGCGCCGTGGGCCCGAAGATCCATTTGGATCAGGCCAGCCATCACCAAGCCCATGACCAGACTCACGATACCGAAAAATTGCGGGTTCAGAATATTTTGCCGAAGCTGGCTGGCACGGGCGAGAACTTTGCCGAACGCCGCTCCTAAAAAACCGCTGATCAGTCCCATCAGCACGGCCGAGGGCAAGATGCTGAATGTGATCGGCGTGAGGACCGGATAGCCAAGGTAAAGGTAACTTCCCAGCCACCATTGGGCAAACACGCCGGAAACAATAACGGCGCTGATCAGAGCCATGCGGACGCGATGAAAATGGGTCACCCCAAGTTCCTCGATGGCGTAGACAATTCCGCCCAGAGGCGTGTTGAACGCCGCCGCCAAACCGGCGGCGGCGCCAG
>PSRN01000229.1 GCA_003176075.1 Bdellovibrio sp. | reverse complement strand
TTCCAAGCTCCACCGGCGGCGGTCACCCATCCCGTGACCAGGGACGGAAAAACACTCGGCAGATAAAGATACCGCCATCGATCTTGCCACGAGCTGCCGACGAGATCCATGGACTGACCCAGCTCCTGCGGGATCCGCAGCCCGCCCGCCAGCGTATTGAAAAGAATATACCATTGAACTCCCATCAACATGAGAAACATTGAGCCAATCGAAAAACCGATGCCGATCTGAAGCATCACGCCGAGAACGAGGGGATAAAGCATGGGGGCCGGAAAAGAAGCCATCAACTGAGCCAAAGGTTGGGCGATTCTCATCCGACGGGGGCTGCGGGAGAGCCAAATGCCGGTCGGGACCGCCCACAGGGATCCCAAAATCAAGCAACCGAGAACGCGTAAAAAAGTCAGCCCCGTATCGCCGAGAATTTGCAGCCAACTGATCAGAGGCAAGCTGACCAATAAGACTGTGAGTTGAATAAATGCCCAGCCTGTCGCACCCAAAGCCAAAGCCACCAAGGGCCAGCGAAAAACCGCAAAGGCTTTCAGCCAGTCAAAGCGGGGATATTTCCACGCCCACTCGAAGCGGCTGCGACGCCCGAGAACCATGGATATGCGTTTGCGGCGAGCCTTCAGCGAACGAAGAAAACGCACCAAGTGTGAGTTGGCCAGAATAAACTGAAGCAACCGGTCCTCGTCGGTCGGCGATTGGGTTTCTTCGAGGCGGAAGTGATGGACCCAGGCCAGAGCCGGACGCCAAATCAGCGTATCAAAAATAATGATAATTGCCGCCATGGCAACCACGGCAAGAATCATGGCCCGCTGATCGCCTCGATCGATGGCTACGGCCATATAGGCTCCAATGCCGGGGAGTCGGTATTGTTTTTCACCCAAGGTGAAGGCCTCACAAACGGTAAGAAAAAACCACCCGCCGGCCATCGACATAATGCTGTTCCAAACAAGGTTCACGGCTGAGAACGGCAATTCCAGCCGCAAGAGACGGGTTCCCTTATTGAGACCCATCACCTCCGCGGCTTCTTTGAGATCCAGGGGGACGGATTTAAGGGATGAGTAAAATGCAAAGGCCATGTTCCAGACCTGGCCGGTAAAAATCATTAAGATGGCCGCGAGCTCGAGTCCAGCATTGGAATTCGGAAAGAGCGCCACAAGACCTAAAACCAGACCAGGCAAGAAACCCAAAACCGGAATGCTCTGGAGCACATCGAGAATTGGAATTAGAATTTTCTCGGCCGGCTTGGACTTGGCCGCCCAATAACCAACTCCGATGGTGAACGCCAGTGACACAACGTAAGCCGCGAGACTTCGCAGCGCTGAAAAAACCGCGTAGAGGGGAAGGGCCGATGGGCTTAGATCAATCTCATAGGAAGGATTGAAGGAAGCCTGCCATTGACCCGCGAAAAGAGCCAATCCGTAAATTCCGGCGCCGATGCCGAGGGCCACCAGTCCATCCGCGAAAAGAGTTGGCCGCTGCCCCGAAAGCCGATTGAACATGTCTCACACCCGATTCACACGCACTTCAGACAATTTAGCTGAGTGAAATAGAAATAACTAATGAAAACTATTATCTGACTACCAGGATGTGCGGCAAGGCTCAAACTCACAGAGACAAAATTTGCGCTTTGGATAAATTATTTAGAAAGCCAGCGGATTACGAGGTCCAAGGGCGCGCGCTGATGACAGTTGAAACGTACGTCTGAAAGGTTTTCCTGTCCAATTTCTGACATCGACAGGTTTTGTGAGGCACTTTAAATTTCAACCAATGAACCGCTTCCCTGGAAGCTTGCTTCTTTCACTGCTCGTCTGTGGCGTTTCGTACGCGCAATATTCGGATGCGCAGTATGATTCTCGACCCATACCATGCACCGACGTCATGCTCCGATGCGTGGGTCCTTGCACGCGTCAAACTCAGCGCTATGGCGTTGCGATACCAACTTGGGAGGTCCTGAGCGTTGCGAAACATTTGGGCGCCGTCAGGCTACCCCCAAATTTGTCTTTACTTGGTGTGGGCGAAGGAACCAGGGATTTCATTGCGGAGTTCAATAAACATGGCGGTCATGCGACCGAGTTGGTTCAGGGAAATGCGACAGCTCTTCCCTATGAAAATGGATCATTTGATTATGTAGTAAGCCATGGTCTCATCAACAACTTTGAAAAGGACGCTGCCGTGAAAGCTCTCGTGGAAATGGTGAGAGTTGCGCGTAATGAAGTCCGAGTTGTTGGTTACGACTGGCCGCCCGAAGAGATGGCCAACACCGACTCGGCTTATGAAGATCTTGTGGAGCAGGTTCGATGGGAGTATCCGGATCCGCTCGAAACAGCAATCTATCGCTTTCAATCGCCTTGGACAGGGAAATATTACGCTCGCGTCGTCATCAAAAGGTGGCTTCCTTTACCGGTGCCGGTCCCTCGCGCAGATGAAGGCGCTGGAGATAAAATTACTGGCGATAAAATTAAAAGTTCCGCGCTGGAACACTCCGCATCTGCCTCGGTTTCCATGACCCCTTTACCAAATTCCCCAAGCTTTCAGGCAATTAAGACGTGGTCGCAAAAAACAATGGTTGTTCGACAACTTTCCATTCTTGAGGAACGAGTTCTTCGCAACATTAACGACAGCCGAGAGGCAACAGCATTAAAAGATGAATTTGGAATAAACAGAATTGGGGTTGCAAACCCTTTTCATACGATCGCTCTGCTGCGGCCGGATCAAAGAGTGGTCAACTTAGGTCAAGAACTTCTTAAGGATGAGCAAGCGGCTCGATCGCGGCTTAAGGAAATTCATTCGATGTTGGAGAAACTTGTGGCTCTTCAGGCGACAGGAAAATACCAATTCAGTTCTGTTTTTGAGTACAACAACCCCGACAGTGACTTCAACGGTCGCCTGATGGCAAATATTGATGCCATCGCAGGGGAAGAAAAAGGTGTTCATAACGTGATGGCGAACGCAACACTGAAACATGGACTACAGTTCATCATAACAAATCGTGATGATGCGGCAGGATGGGGTGGGAATTCGACCGTTTATTTAAACACCGTCAGTTACGGTCCTGGGGGAGCCAGTCTAGAACCTCAACGACCCACTTTTATCCATGAGGTCTCTCACAATTCTTCCGATAGAAAAAGAATTCTCCACCGCCTGATTATGTTTAAGGGGGACGACCTGGTTATCGGTGTTCATAAAAAGAAAAGTAGAAGTGATGAAGCCGAATCACATATCAAGGACCTCGGCGAGCTTCGTCGCGAAGGGGCGAGTTCGACTGTTCAGTGGGAGGACTACAAGGTTGCGTTCAAACAAGTCTCGGAGCAGATAAAAATCCTCTCCCAGGCAGTTTCCAATTGGTCCACGGTCTATCATACACGCGATGTGGGGGGCGACGTGGTGGTTCATATGTTTTACAAGAGAAAACCAATCGAGATCGAATTTCCACTGGAGGGGATCCACTTTAGCTCGGATGAAGATGCGATGGACTTTGCCCTTGCTCTTGCTAAGGAACGTTTGCACGTACTGGAGATGCATCGACAACACCTTGAGAAACCTGGTCGAGTTCCGAAGAATGGACTGATGGATCATTTGCGACAGCTCCATTTTAGGGTCAAGAACCGTTTGACCCAATAGAGATGCGAATTTGGATCTCGATACCATGAGAATTTGGGACTGGCTGTCTAGGGCGGCAGGATTGTCAAAAATTTGGCCGACTCATCATGATCTAGTCAACGACCAAGCGGCCATGCTGGGCCAAACGGGAGGGGATCGCTCGTGGTCCCGCTTTTGCTGTTGGTATTCTCAAGACGGGCATTGGGCTGTCTCAGTTTGGGGGCATTGTGCAACTGCAAATCGTGAATCGGGGGGGCCCGATGAGACGAGCGACCGCGGCTTTATTTCTCCCTATTTTGTTTTTCACCGCCGGTTGCAGTAAAACCGAAAAACTTCAGGATTTGGCGCAGGTCAATATTCAATCCATCCCCCGGGCCAATGCAAAAGTGAATCTTTGCACTGACCCCTCATACGATCAGAAACAATATATTAAGACACTGATTATTCTCGATCACTCTGGAAGCAATACGTCGAATTTCTTGCTCGCAGCGGATGGCTCTGGAGCCCCGGCCCTGGTCAACGGAACTCCGGTCATTAGCGCACAATACGGCACAGATCCAACAGGGCAATTGCGCTACGGCAATCCTCAGACACCAGGAACTTTATTGAATTATCTGAGCACTCTTCCACCGAATAACCCGACCGACCCGACGCGCTTTTTTTCGGTCATTAATTTCAGCGACTCGGACGACACGTACCCGGCCAACGCTTCAGGATTTACGTCGGACATTGCGGATTTTTACAATCATATCCAGCAAGACGCGACGGCTGGCGGCACCGGCCCGAATGACAATGGAGCTACCAACTACATGGCGGCGCTTAAATCGGCTTACGACATTATCAACAATGATGTTCAAGCGGCCGACCGTTGCGCCAAATTGACCTTGGGATCGGCGTCCCCTGGAGCGTGGTGCCCCGCCCCTGGCGTGGAAGTGTCCTCGACCTATATCATTATTTTCATGAGTGATGGGGCTCCCATCATGCAGATTAGCGGACTCGGTCTCTTGAACGGGCAAGTGGTCGTCACCGGCCCCATCAATCTCACTTATCAGCCCACCGACCAGATTTTGGGCGAAGTGGCGACCATCATGGCGCTCACCTCCAACACCAAGTACGTCACAAGCATAAACCTGTTCACGATTTACTATTACGCTCAAGGAAACATCGATAAGACGGGTCAGCAGCTCCTTGCGACCATGGCCAAGGCCGGAAACGGTGTCGCTTACAATGCCCTTTCAGGAACAAATTTGAACTACGCCCAGTTTCAACCGCCAGCGAAGCGAGTCAGTTTTCAGCTCGCTGATATTTTTGTGACCAACTCTTCGGTGATTTGGGCGCCGGATGGATATCTTCACCCCGATGCAAACATGGATGGCGTGGCCGATGACATCGGCACTCCCCCGCAACCGCCGGCAGGAATTTCCGGTCTCGTCGCCAGTGAGCTTGGCTCAAATCCAAATTTGGGTGCATGTAGCGGAGTCAACAAGACAAATGGCAGCTTTGCCGCGTCCGACCCGGATGGACTCAACGATTGTGAGAAAATCCTTTTGGGTGACAACACAGGTGTCGGCAATCCCGATTCCAACGGCGACCTTATTCCGGACTGGCTCGAATTTATCAATGGCGTACCTTTTCAAGCGGGAACCGCGCCGGCCATCAATACGCCGCTGCAAGATGGCTATACCATCTACCAAAAAATCAAAGCCTCTTTGCCAGTGAATGTTCCTCTTCAACAGTTGCACAATGCCGTCCCGGTGACCTACCAGACAAACCTTATCAGCAGCGATAATGTGCACGATTGCTACCAGATTACGGTGCAGAATCTTCCGATCTTAGGCGATGGCAATACGATTCGAGTGGATGTCCTTGAGAAAAGCGATCTCCTGAAAAACAAGTTCCTTTACCGAGTGGCCCATAAGGCCATTGCGCCGGGAGCTGTTGAAGTCGACTTTGATGATTGGACAAGTGCCGCGGAGCAAGCTCTTAAGACCTGGCAGCTGTGGAACTAGGAATTTGCACGTTTCAAACTGGCACGCTTCGCACCGACTTGGAGGTCGACAGGTCAAAGTGAGATGACCTCCCGGCAATAAAATCGAATCCGTTTCAGATCTCCACAGTTCTTTCTCAGTTTCGACTCATCTTTGCACACGTGATTCCGACGGAGTCAGGATTTCCACATGATGAAACAGTCATCGTCTACGGTCACGACAGTGTCGAATGAAGGAGCAGTTGACCATCAAAAACGGACGTTCCAGCTCTCGTCAGTTGATCATCGGACCTTCGGCCTGCTTCTTGCTTTAGTTAACCGTGGGCGGCGAGTGCTTCAGGGGGCAGGGTGATGTTTCAGTTTGAAATTTATAAACAAAATTTTTGGAGGATGTCAGCGAGCTTGCTCGCCGTGCTAGGCAGCTTCCTTTTAGGATGCACAAAAACGGAGAATCTCCATGACGTGCAAGTGGGAAGTTTCGCGGCTCCGCCGGATGTGGTGGCGATCAAGCTCAGCAAGTACGTGCCGCAACAAGGAAACGGCTTCCAGCATCTTTATGTCTCAAATTTTTCCGTAAAGGTGGAGAACAACCAATTGGCGCTCAGTACCTCACGAGATAGCTTGTCTGACAGTATGAAGCAGCAATTGGCTGCAGATTACGGATTTACCGTGGGCTCCGCCGAATCGGCTGTTCGCTTCTTTGCTGATCTGCTGCTGTTCAGTCTCGGAGTGAAACTTCCCCAACAATACTTACTCCATTGCTCTTCAAATCTGGCTCTCAGCACATCCAACGACGCTTTGATTTACACTGATACACGACAGGCTGGTTCGCCGCAGGAATTTCTCGGTCTCCGTGACTGCGAAAAAACCTACATGGGTCTCAATCCGAAAACTTTCGACTATTCCGGCAATGGCATCCCTGACTATCTGAAACTTCGCTGCGGCCTCAATCCTCTCAATAAGAATGACGCCTATGTCAGCACGGCGGGAGACGGTGTTGCGAACATCGATAAATGCAAACGCAATGTTCCGATCGACCAGAATTTCTTCTCACAGCCGAGTCAGACTTTCGCTTATCAATACTCATCGCAAGTCAGTGCCGATGGAACGATGGAATTCGATATTAACAATATCCCGATCCTCAACGGTGGCGCTGACAATTTCATCGCGTTCTATTTTGTCGAGAGTGACCTGACGACGAATGCGGAGACACTGACTTCAGCTTTCACAATTCTTAAGGGAGGAATGAGCGGTAAAACACTGGCCATCGACTATTGGGGCACTTCCGCGAATAACTTATTAAATCAGGAGATCTCACTGCCATGAAAAACAGTGGACGTACTCTCCTTGTTGGTCTGTCGGTTGCGCCCTTGTTATTGGCGTGCAACAGCGAGAAGCTCAAGCCCATTGACCCGGCCCTATTGCAGGTCGTGGGATACGGCAAGGTCGACGCGCACTTTTGCACGTCGCCCCGGCAGCCAGCCAAGCAAAATCTGAAGTATGTGTTTATTCTTGATCATTCCCAGTCGAATCAGGCGACCATTCCGAATCCTTTGACCCCGAATGACGTCAATAACACGGATCCGGCGGGAAGCCGACGTTTCGGGCCGCTGGTGAATTTCATCAGCAATTTGGTTCCTGATCCAAACACGATTCTATCTTATGCGTTGATTGATTTCAACGACACCGCCTGGCAGCCGCAGAACAGCTCAGGTTTTTTGGCTGACGGCACGGCGTTTGTGAGCTTGGTCACGAAAGACTGGATCGGTTCAGGAACGGCGGCCAATCCGGCGCCGAATGATGCCGGATTCACCAATTACGAGGACGCTCTGAAGCTCGCGCAACAATTGATTCAAAAAGACGCGCAACTTTCCGCCCTTCTTCCCGATAATCCGCCCATCACCACTGTTTATGAAATCATTTTTGTCAGTGACGGAGTTCCGACCATCGCCACTCCCAGCTCAAGCAATGCCACCTACACCCAGACTTTTACGACAGATATCGGCCCCGTTATCCAAAGCATCATGAATCTAAAATATGATCCCAATTTCGGGAAGGCCATTGCGAGCATCACTCTCAATGCGGCTTATTACTCCAATGGACAGCCCTTGGTCGCGGCGCAAAGCCTTTTGCAACAAATGGCCCAAGCTGGCAACGGAGAATTTCTATCATTCGCCACCGGCGAAAATATTCTTTATCAGCAATTCGCCCCTCCGCCACGCGATCTGCTCAATCTGTTGACCGACGTGTTCGTCGAAAACGTCAACGGCGTCTGGTGGGATGACGGTCGCTTCATGCTGGACTCCGATGGAGATGGCCTGCCTGATGAAATTGAACGTCAGCTGGGTTCAAATCCCAACGCTGTCGATTCCGATGGGAACGGCGTCAGTGATCTGGTGGAATACCGAACCAAGGGTGTCGCCTGCAAGGACCCGCAATGTTCAGTCGCCGGTCGCGATCCTTACGCCATTTGCGCCGGATTTGTCACCGGAACCAATCCTGACGGCAGCGTTCAGTTTTCAAGCTCAACAAACGACGGACTCAACGATTGTGAAAAGTACGTCCTGGGTCTCAGTCGAAATTCATACAACACAAACGGAGACTTGATCCCCGATCAGTTCGCTTTGAAGGCGAGCATTCCCGTGACCCCCGGCTCCGCGAACGCCGCCTTCTCTGACCCCTTCAACGATGGTGTCAGCAACTACAACAAGTTGAAATTAGGCCTTCCTGTTCAAGTCTCAAAGAATTCGCTCGTTGATTTCAACTCGCGGAGCACTTCCCTCGAGGTGGAAAGCACCCCCAGCCCCGATGTCACGTGCTACCACTTGCAGGTAGATAAGGTAGCTCTGGCTTTGACGACAAGCTTGATCCGAATTCACCTCATCCAAAATGGCGCGGCAGCTCAGGATAAACCGGTCCTCCTTAGGGCTGAGGCCAACGTTGATCCCAATTCAATGACCGCCAACTTCGCACCGGGAGATTTCAAATAAAAAAAATAAATGTCCAAAATTTGCAAGATTACGTTCGAACAAACAAGGAGATGAACATGAAGAAATCGGCAGCTGTCCTCACAGTGCTAGCCGTCCTGTCACTCGCCGCTTGTACGAAGTCGGATAATTCGTCCGACACCGCACAGTCGACGGGTTCGTCAACGTCAAGTTCAACCGCCCTGATGGGAAAGGTCAGCTTGACCGTTAAGGATAGCGGTGGAAACACGGTCTATTCCGACACGGACGTGAATTCGTCCCTGGTCCTGAAGGCCGGAGAGACCTACACTGTCGTTCTGGAGGGAACCAACATTCCAGCGGGCGCGACATTCACGCTGCAGGGAACGCAAACGAACCTGGTCTCGGGTCAGACTCTTTCGACTCCGTTGCAGGTGGGAAGCACCAACTTCATTGTTCCGGTTCAAGGCGATTACACTCTGAAGTTGATCATGTCCAGCCCCGGTCAAGAGGACTCTTCGCGCTTCTACCAGGCGGAGGTGACATGTCCGAATTCAACTTTCACCAAAAGCTCGCTCAATGCCGCTGCCATCTCGGTTGCGGCGGGCGCCGGATCAAATCTTTACAATTTTTCTGCCGCCGGTGTCACAGCCGGAGCGAACGGCACGCCTCCCTACACCTGCGCCTGGGATCCGACCGGCACAGGTATCGTGGACACCGGCTATTCAGATTGCGCCCAGACGCTGCAAAACTTTTATTCAAACAACGTTTCGACACGAAATGTGGGTTTGATTGTAAAGGACTCTTGCAACACGACCTACGCCATCTCCAAGTCACTGAATCTCGCCTATACTGAACCGTCAATGCCCGGCAACGTGTTTATCTTCGGGCAAACTTCAAACGGTACGGGCGTCGCTGCAACTGACTCTCGGGTCAGCAACCTAGACTACCTGGCGACCAATTCGGGCGGGAATAATATCGTTCAGCCCAGTTACGGTGGCGGGAAGTTCGACATCTATTCACAGATGGACTACAACATGTCTTCCTCGGTCAAGTTTGGTATCAATATCCAACTTGAGGGCATTACTGACAATATCAACCTTTCTGCCGGAACTGGCACGACTGTTGATGTTTCAAATGCAACGATCAAATCCCTGGCCTTCACGACCGACCAGGCTGGCGACCAAGCACCTCCTTTGAGTTTCGGCAGCAGCTCCTGCACGCTGTCCAACCAAGGAGCAAAAGTTCAGGTTGTGGCGGGACAGCCTTGCAGCGCGGGAACGTCCGGCGATAACAACAAGGCCACCGTGGAAGTTTTTGGTCACTACAAATGCAACATGACAGGCCCCGCTGGCACAATGACCCTCGAAGGTGACTTTGATGGATTCGATGATCTCGTCGATAACTGCACCGGAGGTGGTGGCGGTGGCGGTGGCATCGTGCCAATCACCAAATGATTTGATCTAATAAATACAGAGCCGTGAGTACGGGTCCGTACACGGCTCTTCATGTAAACTGTATGGACTCACGGATGAGCAGCAAGCTCAATTGTATGGGTTTGCAAACCATTTGAATCGATCAGGCGTTTCTGTTCTCGGGCTGGCCTTTACCGAAGAAGACGAATTCCGGAGTAGTGGCAAAAGAAGAAAGGGCGATTTTGAATTCTCCTTTTTCAGACTTGGTGTGAAGAAACGGTTCACATCCGTGCAAGCAATTCAATTTGTCGGGGCACTGATGGCAAAACTTGAATCTGATGGCCGTCTCAGTGAGATAAGCTTACTTCCAATTCATCAATAGTAGTAGAACACTAGAGAAACTACGTTTTATTGAAGATCCCTCCGTCCCCTTATGAACAACCTAATGAGAACGACCTCACATGACCAAGGCGCAACAAAAACTCGCCGGTTGCTCCCATACTGGGCGATGAACAAAAATCTCAGAAAATGATGGCGAAGCCAAAAATATTTTTGACTCGACGACGTGATGTCGTCGAGTGCGGGGCGTGGGGCAGAGCCCC
>PSRN01000038.1 GCA_003176075.1 Bdellovibrio sp. | reverse complement strand
CTGCGACGCTGAATGTGGCATTGACCGCGACACTGGACGTGGCGTTGACCGTGGGGGCAACGATGGGCTGTCAACCCGCCACGGACAAGTACATGGTTGCGGCGCCTGGATCCTCGCAACACTTGCGGACAAGAGCTTTTAAGGTTTTGTCGCCGGCGGTGGATATTCTTTTCGTCATTGATGATTCGGGATCCATGGCGGCCCACCAACGAAACTTGGCGCGCAACTTGGATCTTTTTTTGCGCGGTTTCCAACAACACACTGAAATCAATTTTCACATTGGCGTGATTTCAACGACCGAAGCCGAGGTCGATAACCGCAGGGTCTTCGCCGGTCCCGGGGCCGGTCGTCTCTCCGGTGAGATCCGTTTCGTTGATCGTGCGACAGCGGGTGGTCTCGCCATCTTGAAGCAAAACATGATGATGGGAATCGAAGGGTCAGGTACCGAGCGCATGTTCAGCCCGGTGAAGCTTGCGCTGACGGAACCTCTACTCAGTGGATGGAACCGGGGATTTTATCGGCCTTCAGCTTATTTGGCGCTGGTATTTCTGACCGACGCCGAAGATTCCTCCCATTTGACGGATCAGGGAACCCCCCGCGCGGAGGAAGATCCCCTCAACCTGTCCCCCGAGAATTTCTACTCATTTCTTTTGCAATTGAAATCGCACCACAGCTCCCAAATTATGGTTTACGGCGCGATCGATGCGTCCAACGTGGATGATGCGATATGTTCGCATGACGACCCCGAGGTCATGCCCTCTCGCCTTGAAAAGTTCCTGCGGATCGCGAAAGCCCAGTATTATGGAATTTGTGATTCCCAATTTGGCGAAAACCTTGCGCAAATGGGGTCCGACCTGGTCGGGCGTATCAGTCAGAAACTGGTTCTTGAACAGCGTCCAAAACCCGAGACCATTCAGGTCAGTATGGGCGGTCGACCGGTGCCCAACGATCCCCTGCGGGGATGGTCTTATGATCCCGTGGAGAACTGCATCCACTTCGGTCCAGGTTGGGTGAGCGAGGCGACAGACAGCGATCTGGACGTGAGCTTCGAGGCGCAGGAATTGTAAATCATTCCAGTAACCCCGGAGACAGGTGCGATAAACGGGTCAAGAACTGGAAAACATGCCCTCAGTCTATGGACTCCGGAAAGCACCCAGCTCTGCTCGAGAATTAAAGAGCGGACTGTGGGTTCAATTTTTCAATCTTGCCGAAATCAACAAAACGACTGCCAGAACAGGCTCAGTTCAACCTGAAATCAAAAATACGCTGCAAAGAAGGCTAAATTGCCCATCTCGGCAATATTGGTAAAGAAGGGGGGGACAGGTGTTGGGATTATGACTGAACGGGGTACGATTTTCAATGAGTCAACTCGGTTGGAGGGCGTTTGTTTCGCAATGGCACCATATTTGTATAGATGAAGATATGGCATTGGCGTCATACCACCGTCGGAAGAGTGTTCCGTCAGGTTTTCTCATTATCTGTTCATTAAACACCTGCATGACACTTTTTGCTCCAATCCCTACCTTCGGAATGTCTAGCTGCCAAAAAGTGCACATGAAACGGGCGACGACATCTCCTCAGACACCGCCATTAGACTTTGTTCGAATACATTTCATTGAGTGGCGCGGACTGGAAAAACTCCCAGGTCAAAAATCAAATGTTGGAAAGATGGCGTTCGTTCGTTTCAGAAGGAATCACGATCAATCAGTGGTCAAAATTTTTGGGCGGGTTCTCAACGAGGGTTCAGGCGGCATTGTATTAGTCGACGAACAATCGGGACAGATTTTCCCGGCCACAACCACTTACGGTCTCATCACGGAGGCTTTTGTAGAACCAAAAGCCTATGAATGGATCCGCTTACCCTACCGATCTTCCGGTGAACAGTTTTTCGCCAAAATCATAGAGATGGATCATCCTTTCGGAAAGGTATCGGTGCCCGTCGGAAACGGCCAGCACATTAATATTTATGGGGAACTTTCGGTCAGCGAGTTTCAACCTGGCTACAAAGTTGTCGTTGTCCGGGATCATAGCGGGAACATACACAAACTTGATCCCGAATTCATAGGTACTGATTTGTTTTCATTGTTGCCAAAAAATCCTGACGCGCAAGATATTTTCACTACGCTTACCTCAAAACCCCTCGTTGTCGTTGACCGTCGACGAAAGGAACGAAGGGTTTTAGTGCAAAGGCTCATTTCAGATAAGAAGATCTACGACAATCCCATTTTCTATGACTACCTGTCTGGTGATCTGTCGGACACGCGCAGGCTAATTAATCGCTGGTACCCTGATAGCGGTTCAAAAATGATTGAAGACGTCACTCAAAATCTTGGCGAAAAATTTATTATCCTCTTGGTTGACCCGGGAGTCGCGTCAAGGCTGGAGAAATTTATTTTATTCGGCCGGTCCGCTTTGGCCGCAAATGCAGATTTGTCTGCCTGGAAACTCAGAGAGTTGTTTGCCGCCGATCTGGGCAAAACGACAATCCAGAAGGGGATTGTTTTGACCAGAGATCAAGCCAAAGCCATTGACGTTGACGGAATTGACGCCGAAGCTTTTTTAAATGCGAGAACCGCAGCGGCCGTTCTCGATGACACTTTCAATTCACTCGAAAAGTCAGTGCGGGCACCCCACGCGACGAACCCCCAAGATGAAATTTATGGGCGTCTGAAAGATTATTTCGATCCAGGTACCTCAATGTTCATCTCCGTTTCAAAATACGAGCTAATTGCGGCGTCAATCGGATACTACGACTCCGGGTACGCTGGGGACCCAACTCGCAAACTCTATGTCATCGAGGCCGATGTGCCAGAGATCTCTGTGATTCGCGAGACAGGACTTTTTGAACGTGAAAACAGATCGGGGCGCGATTACATTGTATCTGTTGGACCTGATTTCCATGTTAGTGAGACTCAAGATCGTGAAGTCGAAATGTTCGTCCCATTTAAAATAAATCCAGAAGATCTTCGTCGGCCAATCAAAGAGTACCCCACTATACCGCCGCAATGGGTTCGCACCCTGAAGAGGGCAGACTGACCGCCGATCTATTTCTTCTTTGGCCCTGAATTGATTTCTTCTTTTAATTCTTTACCGACTTTGAAAAAAGGCAGCTTCTTTTCTTCCACGTTGATCACTTCTCCCGTGCGTGGATTGCGTCCTTTGTAGGAGCCGTATTGGCGGTTGACGAAGGACCCAAAGCCGCGGATCTCGATGCGATCGTCTTTCATCAAGGCTTCAATCATCGAGTCGAAAATCGTATTCACCACTGTCTCGGCTTTGACTCGAGTAATTCCCGCCTGCTCCGCCACCAAATTGATGAGATCCGCTTTAGTCATCCTAACTCCTTGAATTCACTTTCTTATTATACAGACGCAAGGGGGGTGCGCCAGCCCTTACAGGTCCTAATGCAGTGCGACTATTGATCGGCTGCCTAGTTCGAAAGAACCCGGCGATAGGAGTCGTCCAGGGCGTCGATCATTTTCTGCGGATCAAAAAGATTGTTCACCTTGTCGCGGGCCTTCTGGCCGATCTCAAAAGCCGGCAGTGATCCCGAGAAGAGCTCTACCAGCAGTTGTGCCAGGGAATCCATGTCGGCCGGTCGAAGCAAGAAACCTTCCTGGCCATCCTCGATCATGTTGGCCATCGGTGAAAGCTCCGACCCGATGATGACCTTCTTTTTCGCCATCGCCTCGATCATGGTGGGTTCAAAGCCGGTGTGGCGTGAGCTCAAGTTGGCGAACACTTCGGCGATGGATATCCATTCCGAAATTTCTTCTTCGCGGAGCGCGCCCGTCATGATGACCCGCGAGTTGAGCGCCAGGCCCAGCATTTCATGTTCAATCTCAAACCAATGTTCGCCGGTGCCGATGATCACCAGGTAAGTGCTGGGCTTTTTCACCGCCACCCGTTCAAAGGCGTGCAGCAGCGTCGTCATCTCGGCCGGTACAGCCATGTCCGTCACCGTCACCACGATGTGGGCGTTCTCGGGTAAATTGTACTTTTGCCGGAGTTGCGCGATCGATTCGACGGTCGGGTTCGGCGTGTTCACTTCAATTCCGTAAGGAACGCCGTAAATATGAAAATCCGGATACAGATAATAACGCTCCAAAAAAATTCGTTGCTGCGGGCTGGTGACAAACATGCCGTCCGCCGTCGACAGGAGTTCGTGGTCGCCGCCAAAGAATGTCGAAAGAAACTTATAGGCCACCGCCACCGCGGTGGAAAGCAGCGAGCCCACCGTTTCCCGGGCCATGCCGAGAATCGAAAAGAGCTGAGACATCTGGGTCGCTTCCACGTCATAAGTCACCGCAACTTGCAGGGCATGACGGTTCTTGCCGATCAAAAAGGCGGATCGGTCGAAGGAGTGAACCAGATCGAAGGCCTTTTCGCGGTGGAGCTGCCTGAATTTTTCGAGCACGGCTTTGGGAAATGGCATCTGTGACATGTTGGGAAATCCCTCGTGCAGATAAAAAACGCGCACACCATCGCGCACCACCTCGGCCTTACCCAATCGGCTCTTGGAGGAAATCACCGTCACTTCGTGTCCCTTGCGGACCAGACCCCGGGCGAGCGGCCACAAGAAACCGTGGTCGGAACTCCGACCCAGCACGGGAAAGCGCGCGGCCACCAGGCAAATGTTGAGGTGTTCCGGCAGAGATGTCTTCTTTCTTCGCCAAAAAAGTTTCGACCAGTTCAGAATCAAAGCTCCTTTCGTAAGCCCAATGAAACATCGAAGGACGTGTCGGAGACGGGATATTTCTTGTCTTTTGTTGCCACGGACGCCACCAAGGTGGAGCCCGGCTCCATTTTCCATTGTGCGAAGGTCGACGCTTCATACTCGTTGCCAACGCCGCCAAATAAAGTTTGACCGAGATCGAAATCGCTTCTCCCGACTGACATTTCCATGCCCCAATTCCATCGCCGGCTGACGGGGATTTCCAAGAAGCATTTATAATGCGGAATAAAGCGGTGGGTGTTGGTGGCGATGACGGCGCGGCCGGCGTCTTCGTAACGAATATCAGAGAAAATGCCAAGGTCAACAAGGCCGCCGACGGCCACATTTCCCGAGTAGGACTCGACTCCGAAGAAGGGGGAAATTCGTTGATAACCGGAGAAATTATTGACCCGCTCCACGTGCCCCCACCGGGGATCCGCCGCGATGCCAGGACTCAAACTCCCCGATATTCCCCCCACCACCGTGACCCAGTCGAAAATCCACCCATTCTTATAACCAAAATTAAGATCGCCGAGCCCCACCGCCGACCAGGAGTCTTCGCCCGCCGCCGTCATCTTCCGACCCACCAGCTGGGTTCCAAGCCACGCGCTTTGGCTTTGGTCCAAATCATGGCGGTAACTGGCTGTGATCGAGTGGGCGGTGTCGGCGCCCTTGGAGCCCGCGATAGGATTGGCGGCGCGAAAGGTCTCCTCGGCGTAGCCATAGCTGAACTCGACGAGATTTCGGTCTGGTTTTTGATTGACGACGTAAAATGACTCGATGGCCACGGCCCCTGCCCATGGCGTGAACGCTGAAACGGCAAGAATCGCGAAACATCGGAACCCGGTAGACATGATAAACCCCTTTTTTTCAAGGCGGTACCTACGCCACAAGTGGTTTCGGCACCTCCACAGTGACAAGGATGACGAAGATTGAGCACACAATCAAGTCGTTCAATCGAAGGGGAAAGAAGTGGTTCGTGCGATCCTAAAATTCTACGATCCTAAGATCCTAAGATCCTACGACCAACGGGCCACAAAGGCGCGCTGATACAAGCGCAAGAGCTCGTTGAGCGTGGAGTCCATCAACTCGTGTTTGGAGAGACCCGCGAAGCCCTTGGCCAGCTCCAGCCGCGGATTGGAGTCGAGGAGAGCGGGCAGGCTGGCCAGCCCCTGATCGAGAATCCACCCGGATTTTTGATTCCAACAGATTCCCGGCAACAGCTCGTTCTGGTAGGGTGTCACAAGGAGCGGCGTTTCGGTGCGTTCCGCCCATTCGTGGTATCGGCGAAGCTCCAGAATCGAGAGATCGCACTCGGCCAGCAACAGGGCTTGGCTGTGCCGCAAAAGGAACTCCAATTCGGCGTTGTTGAGGGGTCCGGAATAAAAGTAAGGCGAGCGGGCAACGAACCGGTCGCTCAACAAAAGAATCTCGAGCCCGCGTTTTTGCAAGACCGCGGCATTCAACTGCGCTGGCGGCGGATCCGGAACCAGTATGTAAGGAGACAGGTTCACTTGCAGTTTCTCAAGCTCCGGGCGGAGGCGTTCCCGCTCGGTTGTCACCTGGTGTTCGAGCGGAGGCAGAACTTCGTTGAGGCCGGGCCGCCAGAACGGGGCTCGCCTTTTCACCCGCATCAGCTGGGTTCGACTTCCGAACGTTCGCAAGTCAAAGAGGTTCAAGAATGCAAGGTCGGTGTAGGTCTTGAGCTGATTGTTGGAAAAGAACGAACCCGCCAGAGTTCGGTGGGGAATGGCGTGCGCCACGGCGGCCATGACCCAATGGGACGGGCGCGATCGAAAGTGATCCGACGTGAAGAGAAAATGCCAGATATCCGGGTTCCAGGCGAGAATGCGCGGTAAAATCCGCGTCGCTTCACGAAGCCGCCAACGGCGAAAGGGTGTGAGCACCGGAAAGGGCGGGATTTCAGAAAAGTTCGGATTTGCCGCCGAGACGAGAAGGACCTCTTGACGCTGTTCATGGAGGGACAGTGCGAAGGCCCAGGAAACCGAGTTGAGTTCTTCGGCAATCAGGACGATTTTGGCCATGGTTGTCCTAGGGCCTTCATCAAACGATCCATCATTTTCTTATTGGCTTCGGGAATCGGCCGGTTCATCAAGTCGCGCGGTTCAATCCATTCCAGCATCAGATGATGCTTGGCTTTGGGTTCGCCTTTCCAAAAAAGAATCTCATAAAACAAGATCAAAATATTCACTTCTCCATACGAATGAGTCGCCGCGATCTTGAGATCGCCGATTTCCGCTTCGATCCCCAGCTCTTCCCGCAGCTCCCTGGCCAAAGCAATTTCAGGTGTTTCACCGGCTTCGATCTTTCCCCCAGGAAACTCCCACAGTCCAGCGAGAGAATGATTTTCGGGGCGCTGCCCGACCAAAACGGTGTTGCCCCGACGCAGAAATCCAGCAACGACAGGAATCCATTGTAAACGCTTCGGACGCCGATTTTTGCCCGTTTCCGTTTCCACCTGAGTTCCTTCCTTGTTCTGCAATTTTCCTCATCCAAAAGCCATATTCTTCACGCTCAAATAGCCACGCTCAAATAGTCACACAATAGTCACACTCAATAGTCATACAATAGTCGCACCACAGATCACCTTGACCGCCGAGTCATTTTGGATCTTAACTTTGAATTAAGGTTCTGACGATCATTTTTTTTGCGTGATTTTTGTTGGCTCACAAATGAGTGCAATTTGGGGGAGAAATTTCCGTAATGGCAATTCTCACTTTCATTGTCTTTTTCGTTTTCTTTTTCGTGTTGGGTGATTTCCCCCTAATGCAGGAGGCTCAGGCGGGAGGAGTTCCCGTGATGCACGATAAATGCAAGTCGGTTGATGATCAATTGGATGCGGCAGTTATCAAGCAGTATAAACAGGCCAACGAAGATACCACTCAGGTGGTGATTCAATTGAGGGATTGTTTTGCCAAGCCTGGAGTGCCTGAGTGCGAGGCACCGACAAAGATCATCAAGAACAGAGCCGAAACCCATGCTCGACGAATCAGCCTCCTCACCGAACTGAACGGCGTGAACTTCTTGGATTATCAACCTTTTCGTCGAAGTGATGACCGAAGGGACCCCGATTCGGGACTTCCCCCTCATGCCAGTCCCCGCCTTCGGGCCGAAGCGAAGAAATGGTATTTGGGAATTCTCGTTGATTTGGATCCGGATGTACGGGCGCACCGGGAATTGAGCTGTCACGGAGTCCGAACAGCCATGACACAGTTGGAGGCCTATCGTGGTACCTTGCCTATCTTTTTTAGGCACGAAAGCCCAGGGTCGGGTATTCCAATCATCCGCAACAGGAATCTTTTTGTTGATGCGGCATCGGTGGAGGGTCAAGAGACTTTCGATACAAAGAAAGCTCAGGCCATCGCTCAACGAATCATCGATGCGAACATCGCGGTGAAGGAGCCCACAAGCGCCGACCTCCGGAGAGCCAGGCTCAATTCGCTCTTTCGCCAGGCAGTTATACAATCATTTGAACCATCGCAACGAGAATGCGCGCGCAAGGGTTTTGAAGCCCGTCTCATCAAGGATTCGGTGATGAACCTTGCAAGCGCGGGACTTACCATTTCGAGCGGGGTCCTTTGTGAGGTCCTAAAACCCTTTGGACCAGCCGCAAGCTTGCCTTTGCCGCATGCCAAGACGATCAAGGTGATCGGAATGGTCAGTTGCGGCACAGCTATCGGCTTGTTGAAAGACGAGGCGCTTGACAGTGTCGACGACTTTTTTCGGCTGCGAACTGAATTGAAAGCGCTGTCCCCGGCGGCTCGAGCAAGAAAATTTGATCAGTTGAGAACCTACCAAGGCGGAGATGCTGTGTCCGCCGCCCTGGCCCTCCTGACCCTTTATCCATTGGCGCGAGGAATGGCAAAAACCGCGACCGTTGCACTAGGGGCGACGGAAACAGCAGTGGTTGCCGAGGAACTTGCGCCGGGGATTGCGTCCCTCGAAGAACTTGCTGGTGAAGTCGGCGTTGAAAGCGCCAAAGAGACGGTTAAGACTGAAACGAAACAGGTCGCGGCCGACGCCGTTTCCGACGAATTTTTGGGCCTCGAGCGGGAATCAAAGCCCAATGTGAGTCAGGAGCTCTTGGACGCGATGGAAGATACGGTAAAGACGTGTCTTCATCTGACGGGTCCCGAGGAGCGGCAAAAAAAACCTGCCGCGCCCGCCCCTGCTCCTCAGGTTCCCGGCCATCGCTGAGCGAAGCCGCCATGGGCGCGCTATCTTTTCTCCGACCCGAGATTCAAAAGTAATCCGCTGCCACTGCCTTCCACCGTGGGCCGGCGTCCATCCCATCTTTCGATGGCTCTGGCGGTGATTTCAAGTCGCCGCCATTCGATCAATGTCGGCGTGATCGACTTCGTCAGCAGTTCGTTGGATCGCGCTTCTCCCTCGGCGCGGGCGACCATCTTGGCCGCCTGAGCGCGTGCTTCGCGAAGTTCGTTTTCGGCCTGAATCGCGCGCTGAACCGCTTGAATTTTCATGTTGATGGATTCAGCGATATTGTGGGGCGGCCGAAGGGCTCCGACAAAACCAAACTGATGAATTTGAACGCCGAAGCGGCCCACATCCTGATTGATTTTTTCCGCAACCTTGGTCAGAAAATCATCCTTCTTCGCGCCGTTGATTTCATCGAAGGAATACCTCGAGGCTAACGAATTAAAGGCGTCGCGGGCCACGTTGCGCAAATACCCATGGGTGAAATCGTCGATCTTATCGCTGCGAAACTGGACGTAAAAGGCCGGTACTTTCGTGGCGTCCAATGAGTAGCTGAGATTGATATCCGCCGAGATCGTCACTTGATCCCGGTCGTTGAAAGTAATGGATTCATCAATGGGCCGGCCCTCGTGGGGAGAGGCAGTCCAAATGGCTGTCTGCATGAAGGTGGGGTACTCATAGATCGATTGGGTTAAAGGAAAATAGAGAATCCAGCCGTTGACCGTGGGATAATCTTCAACGCCACGATGCTCGCCAGTCAGGTTGACCCTGATCCCCACATAGCCCGGATTGATGCGAACGCAGCCAAGAAAGAACAAGCTGAAAGCGAGCAGAACAGCGGCGGTGGACAGGTTTTTCATTGGACCCTCGTTGATTTATGCACGG
>PSRN01000040.1 GCA_003176075.1 Bdellovibrio sp. | reverse complement strand
ACAAGTGGCTTCGGCACCTCCGCAGTGTCAGTCCGATGGCGGCGGCAAACCCGAGGAGGTCCGCCGGCGTTTGGCGCAAGCTCTCTCCGACTGCGAAGAGCAGAGCCTGGGGGGTGTTTGGGAGGATCTTCTTTTGGAGCGAGGTCTGATGGACTGGAGCCACCATCTCGATCCTTCCGGGCGGCGCGAAGGGAATCTTTGGAAGATGGTGACCGAACTTCGCTGGAGCGAAAGGCAGCCTGGATTTTCCTATTCGCGCTTCTTGTCGGGCTTGGACGCCACCGAGACCAGCGAGGACGGAGGCATTGGCGAAGCCCCTCCGGTCATTGAACCAGCGAAGGTGAATCTCTTGACCATCCACGCTTCCAAAGGGTTGGAATTTGACCATGTGATCCTTCCTCATGCGGGCGCGGACCTGAACTTCAAGATCCGAAAAACCCTCTTTGTCGCTGACGAATCCACCGGAAAATGGGACATCGGCGCCCGCAATCCGCAAACTGGCCTTCTGGATTGCAGTCCCTGGGCCGTGGGCATTCTTGAGACTTTTAAATCCCGCGAAATCGAGGAAAGTGACCGGCTTCTTTACGTGGCCCTGACTCGCGCGCGCGCCAGCGTTTCGTTGATTTGGTCCGAGGTCGCTGGCAATTCCTGGGCCCATCGTTTCGCACCACTCGATCTGGAAAACGTCGAGAAACGCGACCGCGCGCCAGAACTCTCCCCCGCCCCGCCGACCGATGCCGAGTCCGTTCCCGTTCGCCACCCTTGGCGGGAACTCGATCCCGAGAGCGTGGGCGGTGAAGCCGTCACGGGTGTTAAAACCCCTCAGCTGATCACCAGCCGGGACAGCGATAGCCGGGACAGCGATGGGAAAAGCCAGGCTCTCTGCCTACCCGTGGCGTCTGCGGAGGTGCCAACGGCACCGACTTGGATAGTGCCGCCCACACTGGCCGGTCGAAAAAAAACCTACCGCGGAGATCGTCATTCCATCGACCAAGGCATTGCCATTCATCGGACCCTGGAACTTATCAAATACCAATCGCTCGACGAATCTCCAAACGAAGCCCCCACTCTTTCCGCGGTGGCGTCTCGTTTGCAAGATCGTCTAAAAGAAGAAACGGAAGTCGATGTGCTTCGGCTGATTAAAGAGGGATATGTCGAATGGTCTTTTCTCGTGCAACACCAAGAGGCGGGCAAGGCCGGCCCCGCGGGAGAGATTTTTTCCGGCCGGATAGACCTTTGGGGTTTTGATGAAAGAGGGCAAGCCTGGATTGTTGATTACAAGACCGGTCAAGGGAGAGGCAAAGTCGGCACCTCCACAGGTGTCGAGGAGGCTTTCTCACAACTTGCAACATACGCCTACGCGCTCTATCGCACAAATCAGGTTGCCAAAAACCAGCTCATTCGACTCCTGCCGATTTTCCTGAAAGAAAAGCCGGTGCCCTCGCGATGGGCGCCCTCGTGGAACTTAGCTGGCGCCGCCCAGGCTCATGAAGAAAATTTCCTTCCTAAAAATGCCCAGCTCGACGAGAATCGCGGCGATGCTCACCCGTGAGATTTTGCAAAACAGCTTGATCGTCTTTTCTGATGGAGCCTGCTCGGGCAATCCCGGCCCCGGCGGATGGGGTTCAATTGTCGCTCTTCCGGACGGCCGGATCAAGGAACTGGGCGGCCGGGGCGACAACGTGACCAACAACCAAATGGAGATCACCGGCGCCCTCAAGGCCCTGCAGTGGCTTCGCGATGATCCCAGGCCGGTTTATGTATTCACGGATTCGGTTTACCTTATTCGCGGTATCACGCAGTGGATTTACGGCTGGATGAAACGAGGATGGGTGAACGCCGAAGGGGAAGCCGTCGCCAACAAAGATCTGTGGCGGGAGCTCAAGCGCACGGTGGACCCCCGAGGCGCGAAGAACGTGCATTGGAAATTTGTCCGCGGACACAATCAAGTGCCCGGCAACGAGCGCTGTGACGAAATCGCCGTCGCCATGACTCGCGGAAAATGGGTCAATCTGTACGACGGGCCCCTGGTCGGATACTCCGTGGCGATCTTTGACTTGCCGGAAGAAGAGCCGCTTCCGGAAATGAAACCCAAGCAAGAGAAGGCACCCGCTCACTCATACCTGAGTTACGTCGCGGGAGTGGTGCGACGGCACCCCTCCTGGGCTTCTTGTGAACGGGCCACCAAGGGGAGATCTGGCGCGAAGTTCAAAAAGGCCATGAGCGCCGCCGATGAAAAATCCATCTTGCAAGCATGGAATCTTTCGCCGCAAACACCCATCAAAGAGGCCGAGTAGAGCCCTGCCCTGGTGCCAGGCCCTGTTTCTGGACGCACCAGGCTGTCAGTTTCAAAATCTCTGAAACTGACCGCTAGTAACCAAACTGCTCAGTCCTCGTATCGACGTGCCTGATAGGCCCGCTTCAAGCCGGCCCCCAAAAGCGAAGCGATGATCAGTTCATAGTCGATGGATCGACCCAACAGGGGCTTTGATACCCTGCTTCGAAAGATTCTAAAATGCGGCATCAACATGAAGGAATTTATGGATCCGGGGAAGATTTAAGGAATATCTCGCGCACCGCCCTGAAGCGGTGCAAATGCTTTGAGTAATTCATCTTGAATTTCCCTTCCGATCAACCTCTCCACGTCGTCGCCAGCGAACGTATTGAGCTCGCTCAAATCCTTGGACAAATATCCTCTTCGAAACCACTGCCTCCGCTGGGCGGCAGAGCCATGACCAGCGGAATAAGGAAACGTATCGTCGCCGAGTTGTTTTGTCGCATTTAAGATGTCTTTGATGTCCTTCGCATTCAGATTTCCATTCCGGGCAGCAAAGCGGGCCCATCGGCCGGCAAGGGCGTCTGCCATGAAACAGCCTATTCATTGGACAGAGTTCCTAAATTTGAAAGCATGCGCAAAAACGCTTCACATTGAAATGGAACTCAATTCTTGCCGATCTCATTTGATAAGAAAGAGCAATCCCCATGCCTTTTCGGACGACGCGACAGCCACCTTCGCCGAGCCGCCCTGGGACACTCTTGCCTGGATCAGCAAAACGGGTGTCAAACCCGATTCATTACGAACTCAAATCGAAGCAAAGGCGCGAGGACACGAGAATTGCTGATCCTGGCAAGATTGATGGAGAGGGGAGGCGTGAGGGCAAGACCAGCAAAATCTTCAAACAAACGAACTGAGACTCGTCATCCGTTCGATGTCCATTGCCACTGAAATACCTGATAACAGCATGGCCTCATTGGACGTCGACAACATGAGCGCTGTCAAACTGGAGTTGGCACCAGCGGAGAAGGCCGTCTAGCGAGAGGACGGGCCCCAGTCCGGCCAAGCCTTTGTGCGTCGACAGAGTGTTCGAAGCATTAAAGGTTCTACATGATCACAGATTGATCACAATGAAATTTCAGTACGTTACCGATTGTTTACTCTGGACCCCCAATTGCAATTGGACTGTTCAAACACCTTAAATTTTAATCCACGAGGGTGTTATGAAGCCGATCCGGGGAATTTCCCGTCAATTTTTGGGGGATCATTATGATATTTTTTGCCTTAATTTCTTTTCCGCTCGCCGCACTTGCTCAGGTTCAGAATTGCAGCCAGTGCCAGAAAGACGCAAACAGCGTTCAGATGTTTTGCCGGGGTGAAGTTCCTCAAAAATACTCTCCTGACTATAACGCAGATGATGTCAGGAAAGTTCAAAGATATAACTCGTCGATCGACTCATGGAAATCCCAAATCCGTGAAGCAATGTTGATTGAAAACATGCAAAAACGATTGAACACCGTTTCCCCCCTTTATCGACTTCAACAAGCGTTTTTTGCGCAAGCTTATTATGATTGTCAGGAATCTTGGGCCAAAGCACAGCTTAGTTGCACAAAAGACAAGTGCAATTGCAAAGACTGTGATCAAGCGAAGAAAGTTGGAGAAAAATTGAAGGCGAAAAGCGATTTTCTAAGAGAAGCCACCGCAGACATGGACAAGGCAGCGTTTGAATCAAGCCTTTCAACTGATGCTGGTCCGGCCTCCTACGACGGACCGACCCCCGTCCGCGGACAGGACTGTGACAGCTACGGAGATTGCATGGTTAAGTCAAATATCAGATCGAATAATATTGAAGATCGCACAAATGAAGACGCAAACGGAGTCATCATTTCACCAGGGCGCATCGAATTTACCCCTCGAACTCCGGCTTCACTAACAGGCGCCTTAGAATAGGATTCAGCTAATTCGAGGAGGTCAACATAAGCTCACAGGTGAGTGCGAGCGACATGTTCTTGGAATCGTTGTCGAACTGAGAGTGCGTGTGAAGTTCGGCAAACACCCATCAAAGAGGCCGAGTAGAGCGCTGGTGGCACATCTGCTGAACCTCGAGTTGGAACGCCGGTGAGACTTTGCATTTCAGATTGGCAAAGGGATCCTGCACCGCTTGACCTCTGACCTTCTCCACCCGACCGTACCAATACTCATTATGCCCGCCATCGGCGAACGTCGCCGCGAACAACTCTTGATCCGCGCCATTTTGAGGACTGACCGCGACGACACATTCGCTGCCTTCATTCCTCTGCGGTGTAATCTTCGGTGTAATCTGCGGTGTAAGTTGAATGGGGCCGGAGTAAACAACAAAACCGGTCCAGCTGGCACTGCTAAACAGAATTTGGTGGAGGCCCGGCGATCGTTTACCCGTGGCGGCTTCCCCGCCCACGCTTCCCGATTCAATCAGATAACGGTATCCCCTGTCGCCGACCTCAGAAGGTCTACAACCCATTTCGGGAGTGCCAAAAGCAGCCGACGAAAACAAAACGACTGAAACGTTGCAAAAAATATTTGAAACCAAAATATTTGAAACTAACAGATGAATAAATTTATTCATGATTAGTTCATTTCTAACACAACAGTACCAAATTTCCCCGTTCTATTCACAGCACTTCACGAAAAATCTTCAGCGACTTCGACCAAGGCGCTGGTGCTTAAATTGAATTGGGGGTAAGACGTGACCCCGAACGTTAAGGTCTTGAGAGAAATTGGAAAATTCACCATTCAATCATCACCATTCAATCAATGGTTCAGGGAATGGGGGCAGGAGAGCACATGAAAGAAGAAGTCCTGTCCCAAGACCTCCAGGCGACCCGGTTGGAACAACTTCTTCGCATTGCCAGCGCACTGGCCGCTGACGTCCCCCTCGCCACCATGTCGGCGATTGTCGGTGAAGAGTGCCGGCATGAGATGGGGGCCGACGCGGTTTCCGTCCACCTTCGTCAGGACGATGGATTTTACGAACTCGTCTTTCATCAGGGTTGCACCGCGGAATTTACCAATCAATGGAAAATGGTTCCTGAGTCCATATTTCCACACGAAATTGAAATGTCCTCCAACACTTTCATCTTCTTCGGTTCGGCGGCAACCCTCAAGAAGGCCATCCCCAGCGCTTCGGACTTGTTGGACCAATCGTTTCGCAAAACCATCGCTTTTGGCCCGATGGTCGTGGGCGACGCCGCCATTGGAATTCTCGGCTTCGCCTACAACGATGAACACAGAGTCGCGCCTGATCGTCGCTTTATGTCGATTCTGGTGAACCTCTGCGCCCAGGCGTTGGCACGCTCCCGCCTTTCGGAAAAAGAAAAGAATCTGTTGCTGAAGGCGGAGGCCGCGAACCTTGCCAAGAGCGAGTTCCTGGTTAATATCAACCATGAGATTCGAACGCCGCTCAATGTGATTGGCGGATTCGCTGATCTTTTGGTCCAGGCTCCCAACTTGACGCGTGTCCAGCAGGATTGGGCTTCCGCCATTCAACGAAATTCCCATCATGTGGCGGAATTGATTGAAGGAGTCTTGGACGTTTCGAGAATTGAATCAGAAAGACTCAGAATTAAAGATTCCGAATTTTCACTTGGAGAGTTGCTGGAGGACCTCTTTAATTCATTTCGCGTCAAAGCTGAAGAGAGTGGTGTTCGCTTCCAGGTCGATTCCGTGCCACAGCCTCATCGTGTGATTTCAGACCCCCTGCGCATCCGACAGGTCTTAAGCCACGTCATCGAGAACGCGGTCAAGTTCACTTCTCGCGGCAAGATTTCCATTCAAATCGTTTACCAGGATGATTTGTTGTTGGTGACCATCAAAGATACGGGCATTGGAATTTCATCGGCCATGCAGGAGAAAATTTTTGAGCCGTTCCAGCAGATGGATTCCTCTTTGCACAGGCGGTTCGGCGGCACCGGCCTCGGATTGCCTATCGCCCGCCGCTTGGCCCGGGTCATGAACGGTGACGTCAAGTTGGTCAGAAGCGAACCCGGTTCGGGATCCATTTTTCAAGTCCTCTTGCCCTTGAAAAGCTTGGACGAGCATCCTCGAGCGAGCGCAGAAAGAGGAAACCTCGGACGTCTGTTATTTGGCCGCAGAATTCTCATCGTCGATGATTCGCCTGATTCTTTGGCGTTGACGAAGAACTGCCTTGACTCGGCCGGCGCCATTGTCACGACAGCCGATTCCGGACTTAAAACCCTCACCTTCGCCAAGACCACGAAGTTCGACCTGATTCTGCTGGACATTCAAATGCCGGAGATGGACGGCTACCAAACGATGAGTCGCTTGAATCTGCAGAGTTATAAAGGCAAGGTGGTCGCTCTCACCGCCCACGCTTTAGCGTCAGAAAGAGAGCGGGCCATGAAATTGGGTTTCATCGACTACATTACGAAACCGTTCACGTTAACATCCCTCGTTGAACGGGTGTCCGCTCTCACCGTGGACCCGCTCAGTCTCAATCGGGCTCACAAGTCTGGTGGTGCCCATTCCGGCAACCTCAACATCAAGCCGGCGCGCTTACAAAAGCAGCAATCAAGGAGTGTCTGAGAGCGCATCTAAAAAGTCTGCGGTTCACGGATGGATCTCACCACAACTCCGCGGACTGATTTTTGCCACACCACTGTCATTGACAGGGCCTTCGCTTTTGAAACGCAGAAGCCATCTTTCAAACAACGCAGGGTCATTCATTTGATCAACAAGCCGATCGACGACCCTTACGCGCTCGCCGCTTTCAGCCGTATACACGTGAGAACTTGCTTTACGGTCCCAAGCCCTGATCAGGAGCGCCAGCTTTGCCATTTGGGTCCGCCAATCCGGTTCCTGGCGGTTCAAAAAAAACAGAATGGCTCTGAAGTTGTCTGAAGAAGATGGCCCTGAATTCAAAAACATATCCGCAACGGCCCGGTCAAGAAAACGGCGCTGGAGTCCTTGAATTGCCATTTTCATTTGAGGCGCCAACCCGTCCACCGGATACTCAAGAAAGGCATCCAATGCGACTGGGACCTTTCCTGCGCCACTGTCGATATCCGAGCCGAAGACCTTCCTCTTTTCATAATTTGACTGCACCTCAATGATGAGATCGAAAAGATTATCAATCCTTCTTTCTGAATCCCCCTCCATGACGATGACTGGCGAAATCAACTTCCTCTTCGCCAGAAAAACACGGTTTTCGAGAACACTCAGGGTCTGATTCATCCCTGAGCTTGCGCTCAAACTAATTTCTTCAATTTTCCGCCGAAAGCTATGGATACTTTTTCGCCAAACGTTCCCAGAATCGGGAAGACTCAAGGCGGCAAAGAAATCTTGAAAGCAGCGGTTAAATTTACCACTAAATTCTGAATCACCTGGCTTAACCTCGACCGGTGGGAAGACTTCTTGCGCAATCACGGGTGAGCTCAAAAAAATACACAAAGCTCCGACGAAGACCTTTCGAACGATTATCCAAATTGCGAGTTTTCCCATTTGGTTTTTCATTGTATTTCTCATTTGATTTATCACTTGATTTTTCATTTGAACTCACCGACCCCTTCTCTCGCCTGTGCGCGAGTAAGGATTTAGGAACAAGCCATCGAAGTCACGATAGGATTGAACAGCGTGATTGGTTCTATAGAGATTTTTCAAGCGTGAGGCATCTTCGGACGGGCCCTAACGCCTTTGCTTGAGCTTTCTGCGGCTGGATGAACCCACATCAACCAACTTGAAGTTGGGATCGAAACTCAAAGTCGACGACAGGCCCACTTGAAACCTCTGATCCGGAGTTTGCCCCGGATAGGCCCCCGTTTCCACTGTGTAGAGTGCGGCGTTGAGCTCGAAAAGAAAAAGATCAAGACCCACGCCATAGGTGGGATATCCCTGGTAAAATCCTCCGCGCACCGTCAGAATGGACAGCTCAATCTCGGTCCCCAGATGAATTTTCTTACCCAGCTCTTCGTTCGCGTCGGTGATGTGGCGGTACTCAATCCCTGTCGTGAAACCCGCCAAAGTAGAGTCGGCTGAAATGGAAACTCCGGCTGTCAAATCATCATCCAACATGGGCGGTGCTGCAGCCCCTTTGGTCTGTTGAAAGGTCACTTTGCCGATATTCTGCCATGACACGGAGACGGTGGGATTCAGTGGCACCGGCGCCCGATACATCATCCCCAAGTCAACCCCGTATCCGACCCCTTCGTTGGTAAAATCATTTTGCAGGTTCGCAGAATTACCCCCTGCTAAAATATCGGAACCGATGGTCACCGGCCCGCCCGTTCGGTCAATCCGCTTAAAAGCCGTGCCGATACTGAAGCCGCCGAAGTCAAGGGATCCCGCGAGGCTCACACCGTAATCATTCAGATAGTCCGCATCGAGTTCAGGCAAAGCGGGGTTGTGAAGCTTAAACTTGCCGTAAAAGTTGTCGAAGGCCGCGATCCCAAAGTACGGAACAGCGATGGCCGAGTAGCCTTGACCTCCCACCCACAGCGGAATTCCGTAGTAAGGAGTCAGCCCCGCCAAACCTGATCCAGAACCGGCGCCTTTGATGTTTTGCAAGGCCTGGTAAGTTTGTGTTCCATTGAGTCCCACCCCGAGGTTGACGACATCCCATCGAAAACCTTTCAAGTAGGAAAGCCCCGCCGGATTCCACAAGATGCAATCGGCCTGTTCGCCTCCAACACCCAGCGTGCGCACGCCGCCCATCCCAAAGCTCCGTGGACTTTCGCCGAACGCATAGAGTTCAGTCGCCGCCGCCGCGTTGTCGAGGAGAATCCATGCCATGAAAAAAAGAAGCTGGCGAAACATGCTCCTCCTAGGGGCAACAAAGCAGAATCGGCGTTGGATCCACGCAGGTCCCAATACCCACCGGCGCCTGACTTTGCCCCGTGGTGGTGGCCAGAAGATCCCTGAAATCCGTGATCATGGTCGCGCTCACGGTGGTCGCGTCGGTGGTCGCACAGGACCCCGCGGGCAGAAGGTTGCAAAGAGCATTCATATTGGTCACCGTGCTCGATAATCCCAGGGAACCCGCGAAACTTCCGATGTTGAGAAGCAGCAGCGAAAATCCAGTCACCACTTCGGCGACTTCGGCGTCCGTCAGATGGCTGGTGTCGTTGACGTTTCCACAACTCGTGAATGTCGCGTCGGTGGAACCGTCGCCCAGATTGCCTGTTCCGTCATGGTCCGCCTTGTTTCGCAAGTAAGCCCCGATTTTCGACATGGAAAGAAGAACCATGAACAGCTGCTCGCCGGTGGTCGCCGGATTGATCGCCCAGTTGGCTTTCATCTGGGCCTCCGCCTGCGTGCAAAAGGTGGGAGCCACCGGCACGCCGGTGAACAGATTCATGAGAATCTTGAAAAATGGCGCGCCTCCAAAATTGGTCGTTGAAATCACATCATACATCGTGGCGAAGTCCATGCCGCACTTGCCTGCTAAGGCGCCGGCGTAGTCGTCAGCCACCGTTCGATCAGCCAGGCGAGCTGGACTTAGTTTCGCGAAATCCGCCAGCGCGGTGTCGTAGTCTTTGCGGTCAATGGCTTTCTTGGCGTCTTCATACAGGGCGTCGTCCGTGTTCTTGTTGGACAGGGGTGCAAAAATATTCGAGCAATCCACAAGAAGAAGCGCCAACATGGCCCAAAGACACACGTGGCGGCTCTGCCACACCCGTGGCGGCTTCGCCGCCCACGCTCGCCCACACTGACTGATTTTGCGAATCAGTGAAGAAATACCCATAACTCCTCTTCCAAGTCAGTGCCTTCGGCACTTCCACAGACCAAGTCGGTGCCGTCGGCACTTCCACAGACCAAGTCAGTGCCTTCGGCACCTCCGCAGTTCACCTTGATTCTATTAATCTTATCGGCTCAATTCAGAGGAGTGTTGAATTCAGAACCTGAAGACAAATTTCCACACCCAGCGTCTGTCTTCTTCTGGAGCACCCGCCGGACCGATCTCCGCCCCATAATAGGCAAGCTGAATTTGGGTGTGCTCGGAGGCGATTTCAAAGCCGGTGGTCCAGTACCGGCCGTTCATCCCGAGGCGCAGAAAGAATACATCAGCCAAATTATATTCATAGCCGACGTGCCCGTACCGCACTTTATCGGCGGCCTGTTGGGCTTCCAGGAGTTTGTCATACTCAATCGTGAAAACTGACCGTGAATTCTTGCTATGAATGGGTGTTACGGAAAGAGCCACATCATAATCTTGTGAAAGAGGCGCAGGTTGAGTCGCTGTGGTCATTCGGACACCCGTGATCGTATCAAAACGCGTCCCGCCGATATCCCGCGCCACCACCGAAATCGAAGGAAGCCAGACAATCGGCGCCGTCAACGTCAGTCCACTGTCAAATCCCACGCCCGCCCCTTCCGATGCGTTGGACGGAATATCCAGAGCCCCAGCGACCGGAATGGCCTTGTTGATTTCAATGCGGGAGATGGCCTTGCCCACGATTCCCAACTTGATTCGGCCGCCCCAAAGTCGAAAGTTAAAACCCATCAGAACGGCCAAATCATTTTGATAATAGGTCTGAAGATTCGTGCCCGTGGCATCGACCCGTCCATCAAATAGATAGCGGCCGAAAATGCCGATACCAAAGTTGCGCGCGACAAAGGAGGGAAAGAGTTGGGCCTTGGCATGAAATGGTTTTCCTGGACTGGCCGCGAGTGAAGGCTCCATGGCGGCGGGATCAAAGGGGTTACTAAAAGCCTGCGATAGATAGATGCCAGGCCAATTGATCGAGCCTTCAATCTCCGGGTCGACGAGAGTTCCATAAACATCCCGCAAACGACCGAGGCCCGCCGGGTTGACGGCCAATGCCGTTTCATCATCAACCACCCCGATTTGGGCCCCCCCCATGCCAAGGCCCCTGGCTCCGATATAGAATGGTCTCACTTCATCGGCCTGCGACCAAGCCGGTCGCTCAGCCAAGGTAATGACGGCCACCGTAGCGAAGCCAAAGATTTTCCAATAATGCATCTTCCACCCTTGGCGGCTCCGCCGCCCCCGCTCTGCGGACCTCGTGTGGAATCTTTCGGCACGGAACTGTGTCAACTTGAGAAAAGTTCCTGATTTCAGGACCATGGTTGAATCAAGACATTCCATCATTCAGCCGAAAAGACCTTCAGATCAAGGATCAAGGATCAGATCTCATAGTGAAGTTCAATGACCAAGTGGGAGTGTCGCTGATGAAACGAAGAGCGCTTCGCCAACCCATCGCTCAGCTTTTTCTAGCCTGTTGCTTCTGCTTGCTCGCAGGTGGCTGCGCCAAGACCGATATGGACAGGGTTTCCGAAGCCCAGGACTGTCTTGACACCTCGACTTCGACCAACGCCCTGACCTGCATGGATAAGATCGACGGCATCACGACACCTTCGTCCTACCTGATTCGGTGCGCGGCTTATTTTATTGATCAAGGCTTTCAAGACCCCGCGCGCCTGACCCAGGTCATTTCGCAGATCACCAACACTTCAGGAAATGGCGGGTCTCAGTCGATCGCCGCTTTGGCGGCTATGGGGTTCTCCGCCTCGAAATACACCATGGCGCAAAACGATCAGCTCTCCGCCGACGCGCTCACCGCTTGCCAAAATTCGCTTTCAGGAGGCCTTATTTATCTCGCCTCAGCAAGTCGGATCGCCACAGCCGCGCTTCATGACATTGGATTCATCCCTTCGAGTACGACCCCTCCCACTCCGACCGATGTCCACAACGCCCTCTGCACCAACGGTGGACCTTCGACCACGACCAAAGCCGCCATCGGCGATGCCGCCTCGACGGCCTATCAACAGAACTGCGCTGGCGCAAACGTGACCAACGACGTTCTTTGTCAGCAATACCAAGCTGCCGTTAATGCCGGGGGCGGAAACTCCACCGCCGTCGGCGGCTCGCTCATCAACACGTTCTGTACGCCCTAAAAGGTGCCGCTCCGCCTGATGATGCTCTGTGACCCGCAAAAAGTACCTGGAACCTTCCTACCTGGAACCCTTCACTTTGGTCGCGGGAAGGCCGTTCGGGTCGATATTCACTCGAGGCTTTTTTTCGGTCGGCTCAGGAATCTCACTCACGATTTTGCAGATGCGCAGACTTTCGGCGCTGTTCATGTGATGGTCGACTAAAAGGAGCTTCTGCATCGCCGCATCGTTTTCGGCAATTTTTGTAAATGCCAGCTTCACCGCTTCGACCGAGTTTTCTTTGGAAATTCCATCGGGGCGAAATACAGACCAACCAGCAACCTCCCCGGCAAGTGAGTGCAGGTCGTTTGCGCCTTGCGAAGTAAAGGCCGCCAGCTTGATAATTTCAGCGTTGCGGGCGGAGTTGAAGGGCAGCTCAAAAGAACCTTCATACAAGTCTTTAATCTCCGCCGGGGTTTTACGAGTGGCTAAGCATGTCTTCACAAATTCAACCTTGTCGTCTTTACTAAAGGGCTCCAGTATGAAACTCGAATACATTCCCCGAACCATTTCAACCAACTCCGCATTGGTCTTGTGCCCTTTAAATACAGTGTTGAACTTGACGAGCTCGACGGCTTGTTCGAGATTTAGGACACAACTGAGAATCGAACAGGATTCGTTATACAAGTCCAATGAAGCCTTCTTCAATCGCTCGAATTTTTCACCTGAAACAGCCTGAGTCTTGACCAGTTCCATACACTCTTCATTGGTCAATTCAGACGGCTTGGAACATCGAGCCCGGTAGGTCGTGGCGATCCGGCTCAAATCCTTTCCTGAGGCGCTCGACGCCTTCATCATCTCAAGCGCAATGGAGACGCTGATAAACCCATGATCGCCGCAGCGGTGTTGCGGACTCTTGAGGTTCTTATCCATCAAGTCGGTTAAGGTTTCGTCCAATTCATCGGAATCATACTTAGCGAGGTGCTGAAGCTTCAAGGCTTCGGCCGCATCATTAGGCGAAATTTTTCGCACGCCAATTGAAGCGAGAGGCCGATCGTCGGCAAGTTTATCGATCGTATTCTGGACTGATTCGTAGGAATCCGTGAGATCCAGTTTGATTTCCTCGAGATACTTATTGGGTTTCCCGGTGATCACGAAGTTCCCTGGCTCCGCCCGAATTTCGCCGGTGGATACCAAGACCCCGACGCCAAACCCGATAAGGCTAAAAACCGCAGCGGCTCTAATCCAAAAACCCATTGCAAAACTCCTTTTGACCAACATCGTATAGCCCGATATGCCTACTCGATTGCCTGCTTAAAAACGAGCCAATTTCTTCATCCTTTTGCAATCTCCGATCCATCCTGGATACCGCAGCACGGGGATCAGAAAGATGAAAAATTTAGTCAACTGACCATGGAACTAATGGCGGACTTCGCCCTTCGGCTAACTGTTGGAATTTGGCTCGTTATTGAAGTTTCTCAATCATGACAGGGAGTCGCCGCAAAGGGTGCCAGGCTGCCAGGCCCTGTTTCTTAGCGCGACGCGCCAATATTTAGGGTTTGTTTTGAACACGCCCTAATAATCGATATTGAGTTTCACCATGTAGAGGCGGTTTTCTTTTGGACTGTCGTAACTTCCCACGTCTTCGCTGTAGCTCAGCAAATCAAGCCGAAAGAGGCCCAGCAGGAAACTCGCGCCCAAGCTCATGTATCCTTGATTCACACCAATGCGGTATTGCCCCCGCCACCACGAAGTCACTCGCCAATCGAATTCAAAACCCAAGTGACTGCCCTTGCGAAGAGTGAAATAAGGATGGCCCACATCGGTGATATCGAAGACGGCCCGCGAGCCAAAAATCCAAAATGATGGCATTTCAAATTTCATTCCGAAATCAAAAGTTCGGTAAAGAGGTTCAGGGGCGACACTCGAACTCCCATGAAATCCATAGTTCAAAATATTGTGCGCGACCAGGCCAAAAGTCGGCCGAGCGGTTCGAAACACCGAGATTAAACCATCAGTGGGAATCGTCGGGGAGAACAGAAGTCCCAAATCGGCGTCGAAAGTTGAACCCTGGTGCAAGTCACTGGGCTGGAAAATATTCGAATCCCGCGCCAGTGAGGTGGCGTCGATTTCGCGATTGATGAAACCCCGTTCAACGGCCTTTGCGGTCACACCCCAGGCCAGTCTTCCCGGGATGTCCTGGCTCTTTATTTTTTGCGCGAAAGCGAAGGCGAAAGTGCTATCGGCATAAACCCGGAAGTCCAAGGAAGGCAGAACTAAGTTGTGAATGGTCGCATCGACTGTCAAATCCAAGGGGATTAGAGCAAATCCCCAGTTCGGGCGAACATAGATTCCCTCGAGCAGGCCGGCGCGTACATTATACACTTTGCCAAAGTTGGCCATGAGAACGTTTTGTATCGCGGTGAACTTCGCGGTGGCGTCCGTTGATGAACTTGAAGCACTGTTGATTTCGTCATAGAGATCCTTCAATTGGCCGCCAGACACGGCGAAATCGATCGACAGATTGAGCTGCCCCTCCTCAAGGCGGGCCAAACCGGCGGGATTGTAGAAAATCGCGCTGTAGTCATCCGCCACCGCCACGAACGCGCCCCCCATCCCGAGGGCCCGAGGCGCCTGATAGAGATGGTGAATATTCGTGTGAATACCTTCTTGCGCCCAAGAAAGCGTGGGAACAAACAGCAAGAGTAGAGCGAGCCGAAGACCGTTCAACATGCAGGACATTCAAAATCTTATTCTGAGAATGGAAAGTTCTGATATCATTTCTTCGATGCGTCTGAGTCTTCGAACGCAAATTTTGACCTTGGTCTTGATGGGATCCTTCGCGGTCTTGAGTCAACCTTGGAAAGTTATCGCCGCTCCCAACGAGCCCAGTCCCCCGCCCCCCCTCAAGAGTCGCACCGTCCAAGAGAACGAACCAGGCTCCCCGCGCCCTTACGAACTTGATTCGGTCGAACTGCGCGACGATCGGCAAGTCCCACACCAAGTCGGTTCCTTCGGCCCCTCCGCAAACGAAATTCACACCCACGACCTTTTGCCGACACGGGTTGTCCGCTCCCATTCGCGGTCTGTGTTGGCTGGCTTTTGGTCGGGGTCGATCCAGGATTCCCCATCGTCAACGGCGGTCGGGATGAGCTTGGACTTCCAAAACACCAATTCTGACGAGACGGCGCAAGACTATGGACTCACGGTTCTTGCCACCTCGTACATCGGACTGCACTGGGATTTCCAATGGAACTGCTGCCTTGGCGCCCATTGGGAGCCCTATTGGGGAGTGGGCGTGGGCAGCCTGTGGTCGCCCAGTGAAGGCCTCGGCAGTTTCATTAATTTGAATCGCTACCAAGTCCGCGGGCGAATCGGCCTGGAGGATCTGTTTCATCTCGGCCGCCGCTGGAAGCTGGAATCCGTCCTGCAATGGAGTCCCCTGGGATTCAGCGTTTCTTTGGTTTCGGGGTGGACTTGGGATCAGCGGGAATTTTGGTTTTGAGTTCTTTCGCGAGGGCCTCCACTTGCCGCTCCAGATCCTCCACGGTGCCGCTGTTGTCCACCACCCAATTGGCTTTTTTCACTTTGTCGCCGAGAGGCCCTTGGGACCGTATGCGCTGATCCGCCTCCCCACGGCTAAGCCCTGTTCTCGCCATGAGCCGCTGGACCTGTTGCTCGGGCCGGCAGATCACCACCACAATGCCGTCGAATTGCGAAGCGAGATTCTTTTCAAAGAGCAACGGCACATCATAAATAATGACGGGTGCAATCGCGCCGAACTTCGCGCGAAGCTCGGCCACCCGCCTTTGAATCCGCGGATGAAGCAAATTCTCCAAAACCTCCCTTTTCTTCTCGTCGGCGAAAACTTCCCGACCTAGGGAGGTTCTGTCAAGTTCGCCGTTTTCTTTTAAGATAGTCTTTCCAAAAGCTTGAGCAACCGCGGCCAAGCCTTCCGTTCCGGGGGCGACGACTTCCCGGGCAATTTCATCGGCATCAATGACCGCCAGACCATGGCTGAAGAGCAGGCGGGCCACTGTCGATTTTCCGCTGGCAATTCCGCCCGTCAGCCCGATCCAGAGACTTTTGTCCGGTTGACTTTTGTGCGGCTGACTTTTGTCTGGCTGCCTTTCGTTCTGCCTTTCGTTCTGCCGTTCACCCGGCTGCCTTTCGTCTGGCAGCCTTTCGTCGGGTTTCCTTTTTTCTGGTTTCCTTTCGTCCGGTTTCCTTGGCAAGCGGCACCCCTTCTTTAACTCTGCCTTCGATCATACCGATACAGAAATTTGAAGGGAAACTGATTTCGATGATGGAGACCTTTGGGAAATACCTTCTCCTGGAAAAGATTGCGTCCGGAGGGATGGCCGAAGTGTATTTGGCGAAATCCATTGGCGCCAATGGAATTAACAAGTTTGTCGCCATCAAACGCATCTTGCCGCAGTACTCGGACAACCAGGAATTTATCGAAATGTTCAAGGAAGAGGCCAAGATCGCCGTCAACCTCAACCACGGGAACGTCGTCAGCATTTTTGATTTTGGCGTTGAAAAAAGCCAATTTTTCCTGGTGATGGAATTCGTCGAGGGGCAAAACCTCCGGCAAATCTTGAACCACATGAAAAAAGAAGCGCGGGAATTTTCCATCGACCAGGTGACCTACATCGTCAAAGAGGTCGCCGCCGGTCTCGACCACGCCCACCGTTGTCTGGATGGAGCCACTGGCAGACCCTTGAACATCACCCACCGGGACATGAGCCCGCAAAATATCATGATCAGTTTCGAAGGGGAGATCAAAGTCGTCGACTTCGGCATCGCCAAGGCCGAAAACCAAGTCGAGCACACGCGCGCCGGGACCATCAAGGGCAAGTTCGGCTACATGTCGCCGGAACAAGCTGAAGGGCAGGCCGTCGACCTGCGCACCGATATTTTTTCCTTGGGAATCGTGCTCTGGGAACTCCTCGCGAAGGACCGCCTCTTCGTGGCGCAAAACGAAGCCGCCACCCTCAGGAAAGTCCGCGAATGTCAAATCCCGAGCTTGCGAAAAATCAATCCCAGCATTCCGCCCGAACTTGAGCGAATCTGCAACAAAGCCCTCGCCAAAGACCGGTCGCTACGCTATCAAACCGCGGCCGCTTTTCATAAGGATCTCAACCGTTTCCTGAACCTGCAGTACCCCGAATTCTCGGCGCAAGAATTCAGCAAGTTCATGAAGTCCTTGTACAATAAAATGTACGTTGAAAATCGCAAGAAATTCTCCCAAT
>PSRN01000096.1 GCA_003176075.1 Bdellovibrio sp. | reverse complement strand
TGGAGGTGGCAGACGGAATCGCACCGCCGTACACGCTTTTGCAGAGCGCTGCCTAGCTACTCGGCCATGCCACCATGTTGAGCACAACTCTCTTGGAGCAAATCCAAAACGCAAAGGCTAGCCGCGCGCGACCAAAAAATCAATCCCATCGCGACAGTTGATCAAAAGGAGTGATAGTCCATTGCGCCGCCCGATCAAGGTGCCGCAGATTCACATGGCTTGCCCGCTCAAGATCGGCCAAGCTCCTGGCAACACGAAGTGTCGCCAATTGCCTTCGCTGAGACAGCCTTTGCGCGCTTGCCCCCAAAGCCCGTGCGCCTGAATCCAGCAGCGGCAGGATGTCTTTTTCCGTGAGCGAACGGTTCAACTGCGTCTGCCCTCGTGCCCGGCGAAAAGCGTGGCCGTTTTCAACTCGCGCTAAAATTTCGTCGGCGGTGATGTTTCGCTCCGCCGCCTTTGCCGTGAAGTGCACAACATGGAAGCGATCAAGGAGAGGGCCTGAAAGCCGCTCCGCATAGCTTCTGCATTTCTTGAGTGAATAGCGGCATCGTTCGGTCCTTGGCTCACCAGGAACATAGATTCCACAGGGGCAAAGATTGGTCGTCCCGACAATTTGCGATTGGGCCGGATAGGTCTTCACCTCTTTCAGACGGGCAATGCGGAGCTGGCCCTGTTCAAAGGGCTCTCGGAGAGACTCAAGAACATGGGGGTCAAATTCGAGGAATTCATCCAACAGCAACAATCCACGGTGAGCCCTGGCGATTTCGCCCGGCAGGGGCGAGGAACCGCCGCCCAGCATGGACATCCGGGGTGTGCTATGGTGGGGGTCAATCAAGGGACGCCAAGTTTCCTCAGGATTGAGTTTGTGGATGAGATCCATTTCTTTTTGACTGGGCTCAGGTAAGAGCGCCAGCAGGGCCCGCGCCAAAGTGGATTTGCCTGATCCCTGCGGACCCGCCAAGAGAACATGATGACCTCCCGTTGCTAAAATCGCCAGCAGCTCAGCCTCCACCTGGTGAAACAACAACTGCAAGGAAGGTCTTTGAATGGCGTGAGGACGCGGCTCGGCCGAGATCAGTTCAGGTTGGCCAAGGGCGCGAAGATTTTTGACCGTCCAGCGACTAAAGGGAAATGACCCCCCCTGCGAGGGTCCCGTCAGCACCGTCAGGTGATCGCCCTGAATCCTCCGAATATCGTCGGGGATTGCAACGTCCCCGAAAAGAGTCAGTTCGCCGTAGACAAAAAAGCTCTGGTCAATCAGCGGAGCGGCAACTTGCCCAGACTCCCACAAATAAGCCGCCGCCACGGCGAGTTCGATGCCACGGGAAGATTTCTTAAGGTGGGTCGGACGCAGGTTGACCATGATTTGCTGGGCCACAGGAAACTGATACCCACTCGCTTTGATCGCGCTCTTAATTCGGAGCGCCGACTCTTTGAGGTGATGATCCGCCAGCCCCAAAAAGTGGATGACCGGAAGGCCAGGCCACAGGGCCACTTCCACTTCAACTGGAATCAACTCACCACATTCTTCGATGAAAGAAAAAACGCGCATGCTTCGAAAAGCACTCTGCGATAGTTATTCCAACTTCCGTTCGTCTTTGATTTGCGCCAGCGGATGGTGGTCATCCACGGTACGGACAAGACTTTGGGTCGTCACGGAAGTGTAGACTTGCGTCGTTTGAATGCTGGAATGACCCAACAACAATTGAATCGATCGCAGGTCTGCTCCACCTTCGAGCAAGCTCGTGGCGCAGGCGTGCCGAAAACGGTGGGGATTCACGGGCTCGGAGAACCCCGCCTTCGCCGACCATGCCGCTAGCCACCGCCAAACATCGACACGGGAAGGCCGGTGTCCCCGGTCATTGACCAGCAAAGACGGCAGCGCCCGCTCCTCGCGCAGCAGTTGAGGTCGCGATTCAACCAAGTAAATGCGCAACTGCTCAGCCAAATTTTCAGTGAGCGGCACGATTCGTTCCTTGTTCCCCTTCCCTAAAATTTTGACCCAGTGATCCGTGGCACTAAAATCAATCAAATCCAGACCGATCAGCTCACTGACCCGGCAGCCGACGCCATAGAGAAGTAGCAAGGTTGTCTTATTACGAAGAGTTTTGCCCTGATCCTCGGTTTCACAAGCTTTCATGAGCTTGTCAAATTCCTCGAGGGTCAGCGTCTTGGGAAGTTTCACATTGACTTTGGGAGGGCGAAGAGTCGTGAGCTCCGGCATTTCCATCCCGTGGGTTTCGCAAAAGCGCATGTAGGTGCGAACGGAAGAAATCACCCGCGCCTGTGACCGCACCGAAAGATGATGACCCTTCATAAAATCAAAAAACTCCATAACGGGTCGGTGATGCGATTTGAAAGACTCATAGAGTTCCAGATCACGACGATAAGCCATCACGGTATTTGCCGAGCGACCTCGAACTGTTTGCAAGTCCTCGAAGAATTCAACCCAGAGTGGAAGCATGTCGTACTATAGAAGCTGAATTTTCCCAACGAAGGCAAGAGCTTTTTACTCCCGTGGCGCTGCGGAGGTGCCAAAGGCACCGGCAGCGTGGGCGGCGAAGAGCCAAGTCGGTGCCTTTGGCACCTCCGCAGCGCCACGGGTGTTATTTGCCAAAAGCTTTGACTTTGTCCAAACCCGAAAAGGTTCCGAGGCGAACATACCCATCACTCGGCAGCAACGCGCTTGCGGTGTGGATGAAACCGTCAGGCCCCAAGAATGTTCGGCAAGACCAGGGACCAATCCACACAAACCAGCAAGGGTCAGTGGGAATATTGTTGGGATCATTGGCCGCTGCCGTCACGGCGAAATTCTTAAACCAGAGTGATCCGTAAACAGTTTGATAGTTGGCATTGGAGTCGCCGACACCGACCCCACCCTCGACCACCAAAATGACAGCTCCCACGCCATCCTGAAAGAAGGCATGAAAAGCGGCCTTGCCGTTGTACAGGAACCACTGGTTGAACTGCCCGTCCGGCAATCCATAGGTCGCGGGGATTCCCGCGTTTTGGCTGGTCCCCGTCCCGGTCGACAAAGTGTCGATGTTGTAAGCCCCATTATCATAGTAGCCCAGCATCAAGATCCCCTCATAGAGTCCGTTGCCGCTATCCGTGAGTTGCACATTCATGCGGAAGTCGGATGGGGCATTGAGGGGGTGAGAGACACCCACCCACGCGGTGAGCGTTTGCAGTTTTTGTTGATAGGTTGAGCCATCCAAGACCACATCCACCGTGGACCCAGGCTGGCTATCCAGCGGGTTGACGCCGACCCCGGTCGTGCCGGTGGCGATTCCCAGCGTGCCCAGTGGAACAATCGTGCTCGGATCGACCGCCGCCGGATCATTGGAACTCGGCTTGGCGCATGACACAAGCAAGAGGCTCAACGAGAAGCTCAACGAGAGGATCAGGGACCACGGGCTATATTTTTCTCCCGAATTTTTGCCCACCAACGCCATAAAGCAAAACTCCTTATATGCGGAAGTGCCGCAGGCACTGACTTGGCTGTCACAAGGATCTCACTGCCAAGCCTGTGCCAAGGCCGCGCCAAGCCCGCGCCAAGCCAGTGCCAAGTCGTGCCTCCAACGCCTCGGCGGCCAGCAATCTGAACCTCTCTTGGGGGGGCGGAGACCAATCAGGTTGGCGAATGTCAAGTTCTCCGCCACTGTCTCAATTTGAGACAGGTGCCTGAATCGTTGACGTGCGCGGAATCCCAGCGTCGCAACAGGCGCCACCGAACTTGATCGTCTTCCAATGGTGAATTGAGCACCGACCATTCCGGCTGCAAAACTTCGACAAAGCGAAGACGGGCGCTGGCTCGATTCTCCATCCAGCGCAGCGTTTTGAAAAGATGCATGAGATGAGAATTCATATCCGAAAGCAGGTAGATCAGCTCTCCGCGCGTCGCCGGATGGTCAAACAACACGTTGAGCTCGCCTCGCGCCCACGCTGATTCCATCCAGCGTGCAAACTTCACTTGGCGGGAAAAGTCTTCGGGCTTTGCCATTAAATGGGAGGCATGAAGTAAATCATGAATCAAAAAGGACAGGAAATCACGTCCCATGTCCTCAAAAGACAGGATCTCTGAAGCGCTAATCAACAGACTCACCGGCCGGGTCCCTTGGGCTTGCATTCGCAGCAGGCGGGTAAAGTCTGGGACATAGTCGAGCAGTTCAAGGTGAACTTCGCCTTGGTGCCAACGCCAAAGGATTTGCGTCACCGGTCCTGGAAGACCGCGCAGACGCAAAGACCAACCCGGCAACCGCGAATCGTGTCTTCTCCCATTGGACCAATTCACGACGGCGTCTTGCCAACATCGGCAAATCACCGAAAGGCAAAATTCAGCCGCGGTTATCTTCTGATCGGCATAATCCTGTTTGAAACGCGCGAAACAGGAACTCCAGGCGTGGGCAAATTCTTCCCGCAGCGCGGGAGTGAGGATGGTCTTCTTGAATCGCCCGGATCGCATGCGAGAGACTTTGGCTCCTGTTCAACCGCCAAGCGAATCAACTGTGCCTGTGGATAGTAGTGGTGCAATATCTGCTCCGCCGTCCATCCGCGCAGAGCCCAATCCCTGCTCCCCCATTGGCACAAACCGACCCCGTGGCCAAAACCGCGCCCCACGAACAAAATCCGATCCCCCAAATCCTGCGCATGAAAGCGAGTGCTCTTGATTTTCTGAAAACCGATCATCTGGCGAAAATTTTGCCCCGTCAAGAGTTGACCTTCTTCCGGGCTCAATCTCCACTCCACCAAAGTGACTCTTTCATCGAACGGCGAACGAACCCAATCAAATTGGAAACCCAGCTTGGTCTGCGGAGGTGCCGGTTTTAAGGAGTTCAAACTGATCCCGAGCAAACGCGCAATGTTCCCCTTGGCCAGAGTCACGCGCCAAGAGTTGCTGGTGCGCTCACTGCAGACGCTGTCGCTGACAGCGTCGTAGTGGTCAGCAGCGCCCCAGACCGTTTCGGGAGTGGTCGTTTGTCCACCACAGTCCGAGTGGTAATAGGCCTTGAAAACCTTACCTTCTGGACTCTTTAGGACCTGCCCCTCAGTTTCCTGGATCATTTGCCACCAGCGCTGGGCGGACTCACTGGAGCGATCGCGAACCCATGCGAACTCTTGGTCCATGATGGACGCTTCCACATCAAAGTCCTCAGCCGATCGCTTTTCAATTTGCGCCAATGTGTAAGATCGCGCCGCCACGGCCTGGGCCTTCAAAGCCTCAACCGGCCAACGATCAGACATCTCTTTGGTGAGAACACCCAACAAATAGTCATTGAGCGACATCAACCCGATCATTTGAAAAGTGCCTTCGTGGAATCGAATCACCACCCGGGGCGGCAGGAAGCCCACTTCCCCCGCTTCGCCATTGTCAGTCGTCACCTCCAACGGCAGCTCCACCCGCGAGCTGAACTTTGACCCTGGACTTGCGATCGTCAAGACCGTGTCGGAATTCAACCAGCGTAGCGAAAATTTGGTGTCCTTGTCTCCCCGCCTGGCGAAGCTGGCGGCGTCCTTGATCTGCCAGGATTTTGCTCGCCAATGAATCTCACCGGGCGAGCGCTGCAGACTCACCCGCACGTCCGGAGCTGCGCCAAAGCCAAGTTGGGGACTTAACAGCGTGAAAAGCACGAGAAGCGAATGAGACAGACCTTCCGATATTCCAAGTCGGTGCCGTCGGCACCTCCGCAGACCAGCAGAACGAGTACAAAATCGGGAATGCAAACCCATGGGGCTCTCCTCCATCCTTGGAGTCGAAAATTCTGACGACGACAAATCTGTCTTAGAGCGCTTCTAAGAAGAGCGCATCCAAGAAGTCACTCTTAGTGATTGAAATCTGGTGGGGGGGCAAAGATCAAGTTCCATTTGGATTCACTGACGGGGGGGCTGGACTTAGGGTACCCACGCCGCCGATTCATCTTTATCCACGATGTTGTCCGTTGGTATAGCGCGCACCCTCGGCATGGATGCCACGACCTTCAATAATGCCTGGCATTTTCGAAGGTCCACCTGTATTATTCTAATAATGGAGATAACTATTGAAAATTCCTGGCATAAAGAGGGGGGGCTTTGGCAGGACGTGGACCTTGAAAGAGTCAAGGCCTCGCTTCTCAGATATCGTCCTCGGGTCATTCAGCCGGCGGAATGTCTTTCGAACGGAATCCTCACCCTCCGCGGCCCTCGCCGTTCGGGAAAGACAGTGAGTCTCAAGCTCCTCGTGGCTGAGCTGATTGAAGAGCGGCACTGCCGCCCTGATGAAGTGTATTGGCTCAACTTTGAATCCCTTCGCACCATTGAGCAAGCGAATGAGAAACTGAGAAAACTGGCCAAAATAAACAAGTCGCGGGTCATCTTTGTGGATGAGGTGACCTCCATCCTCAACTGGCAACGTCTTATGAAGGCGTTGAAGGATGAGGGACTCTTTCGGAAGGCGACCTTCATTCTGACTGGAAGTTCGGCCCATGACTTGAAAAAAGGCGCGGAGCGCATGGCTGGTCGTCGGGGTACAGTTGAGAATCCAGATCGTGTCTTGTTTCCCATGTCGTACACGGACTTCCTCGAGCAGCTTGGCAGTCTTGCGGGGACTTCCGCGAACGCGCCCGTGGAGGATTTCTTGACGGTGGGAGGATTTCCATTTCGCGTGGAGGCGTACCTGCGGGCAAGAAAGCAGGACCAAGAGTTTGATCCTTGGTCTCAGTTTCAAGTATTTGACGACGTTTTTTTCTACGAAGTGAATCGGCGGAGGCTCGATCGAAATGTCGCTATCGAGCTTCTGGGACGTTTGTCGCAGGTGCGGTCGAACGCGATCAGCACGGAGAGTCTCGCGAAGCCGCTGACCTTCTCCCGGGAAACAGCCAAACGCTATCTCGATGCGCTGGGGGATTCTTTTCTCCTGGCTTCAATTTTTTCTTACGATACTTCGAAATCCCGGGTCGCGCCGAGAAAGAATAGAAAATTCCTTTGGATTGATCCAGCCCTGGCTGATTTTGCGGCTTGGTTGGGAGCCGGCGACCCGGCACAAGAGGCGGATAAGAGCGAAATGGCGGTGGCCGCCCAGCTTCTCCGTCGCTACGAACGGAGAACGTGGGAAGGGCTCTCCGCGCCTCGCAATGTCTTCACATGGAAGAGCTCCGGCGGAAACGAAGTTGACTTTCTCGTCATCGATCGAGGCCGAAAAATCCTCGCCCCGTATGAGGTCAAATATCAAAGTTCGGTGAGTAACTGGGATTTTCAAGTGATGGAGCGGGCATTTGGCCGAGGGACATTGGTGAGCAAAAATGATTCCCGGACTCGGCCCAAAGGCCAAGCCATCCCGCTCGCCGAATTTCTTCAAGGGAAATCATCGTAAGCAGACTTCATGAAAAAATAGTGAAAATTCTGGTAACAAAGGCGTGAGGATGGCTTCCACGGGTGCCTCCATTAACCTGGCGACTGCGCCTCTAATCTGGCGATTGCGCCTCGCCGCTTGAAGAAGTAGCCTTAAACTATGACGTCCACATCCTGTCTTGGCCGAGTCTTTCTCGCGCTCACCACCTCTTTCTTCTTGTTGAGTCCTGGAAATTCTTTTGCACAAGACAGCTCGTTGCCGCCGGGAAGCCCTCTTGTTAGCGCGACCATCACGACCAACTACACCGAAATGGGGCTCACGCAGACGCAATTCTCTCCGGCCATTCAGGCCTCGCTCGGATATAAGTGGCCGCAATTCAGCGTGGGGGTCTGGGGGTCCAATGTTAAATTTCCGACAAATCAAGACACCATCAACTTCCGGCCTTTCATTGCCTACCGATTTATTATCACATCAGCGATCGACTTGACGATGCAGGGCGCCTACTCAAAGTATGGTCCCCAGGGCGCATCCGACCAAAATATTTTCTCGATGGACTTTAATATCATGACTTATCGCTTTCTTTTTGAACAAGTTAACAATTGGGAAGCCACAGGCGACTGGACCACCCGCTTAGGACTCATGAAAGACTTCGAGTTGCGAAGTTGGTTGTTCTTGGCACTGGGCGGCGGCTATGTTCGCCCCTTGGATGCCCATACATATGGCGATTTCCTGTTATCAGTGGGCTATAAGCTCAGCGAGATGCGCTTTGATTTTGGCATGACAACAACAACGGACACCACTCAGATGAATGGTCGCGGTGCGCCCGCCATGTTCATCAAGTTTTCCGTGACCCCTTCGAATTAGCATCGGGACGCGAGTCTTTTTGCGAGTTCCTGCAACGCCACCCAGGTGTTGCGCTTGCGCTCCGGATGGACGATCAAATCGCGCGGGCCCTCGAGGGTCAGAATTTGTTCGGCGGGAACGAATTCCACCAGGGCGGCCGTCAGCTCAGGCGAAAACGATAGAACGTAAGGTAGCTCATGAAACTCACCTCGGCGCTCCGAAATCTCGCTGGGTAAGCACTCGACCACATGGATTGACTGCATGGGCAGGGAAATGGCCCCCATCATTTTGCGAAACATCGGATGGTTGGCGAGCCCCTCGGGCCAAGGCAGGTCGACCACCCATAACAAAGGAACAGTTCCCAAAGGCCTTGGAAGGTACCGATAGCCCAAAACCCCTTGGCAGTATGTATTGAAAAAATCTTCTTCGGTCATCATTTCCGCTTTGAAAGCGTGGGCGGCGAATAGCCAAGTCGCTGCCTTCGGCACCTCCGCAGAGCCACGTGTAATTTCAAAAAGTACCGCAGCAAAATCTCGTTTTCTCTTTTCGCCAAGTCCAACGACGAAAGCAAGCTCTGATTCGAAAGAACGCGGTGGTCACCCGCAAACCATTTTCTGTTACGGCACGACATTTGGATTACCTGCATCGTAACGGGCCTTGGCCGGCAAGATGTAAGTTGTTCCTGCCGCTGGGTCCACCCAGGGCCAGGTGTTGCCGCCAAAAAACGAGGGAGCGGATGTCAGGTACATCGACGGTGGCAGCGCCGAATTGGGGGGTGGATCTTTCGGGCAAGCGCCGGTCCCGCCCAATCCGTGCCAGCATTGTGTGTTGCTCATGTAGTCGTAGTTGCCGTCGCGAATCGCGGTGGACGCCGAATAAGGATCGCTTTGGTAGCCATTTTGCGTTCCACTTTCCGAGTTGGTGGGATTGAAGCCCAACATCCATAGGCTAGGGAAAGTCATGGCTTGAAAGACGGGGCTGACTGAATTTCCCGTCCAATCGTAGCTCCAAGTCGGCGTGGTGGAGCTTGCCATCCCCGAGTAGCCGAGAATATTTCCCACAAACGAAAACCAATAACTGTAGGTGCCTAAACCGATCGCCCGATAAGGGCCACTTTGACCGGTGGAATCGTTATAACTGACTCCATCAATGGCGGAGGTGAAAGTCGTGCGATATCCTCTTAAGTAATTTCGATAGACCGTGTGATAGATGCTGTTTCCGTGAGTGCTATCGCTATCGAAGTTAAAGGCCCAATTCCCTTCAAACAACATATGATGGGGGCCCGCCATATGTGAGCCGTTGACACCCACTTC
>PSRN01000035.1 GCA_003176075.1 Bdellovibrio sp. | reverse complement strand
GAGCCAGTGACATCTGAGCCACGAAGTAAGAGATGGGGATGACGTCTAAACTTCAGGGAAGGGTTCTGTAGCCAATAGTTTTTGATTGGCAGGAATTTGGGCGCTGGCCGCCTAACTTCCCGACACCGTTCAAACTTTTGGCGGCCCGCCTGTAAGAGTTGACAACCAACGAATTTTTGGAGGCAGGGGGTTTCGCCCGGCGACGCCAAAGCTGTAAGTGCTCCACTTTTAGAAGCGCCAGGTTTTGTTTCCGCCGGTCCGTCATTTGCACAATTACTATCTTCGATGGGTTTGTACTCATGGTTTGTACTCAAAAATCATGGGTGGGGATTTTGGAGATATTCGAGGGGCCTTTCGCCATCTTATTTTCTTTTTTCTGTCGCAATCCTTCCTGCTTGTGGAGTTGGATTTGTGGCAGCGCTTTGTTTGCAAGGCTGCAGCAAGTTTGTAGTCGACACTCCAGAGTCGTCGTCCTTTGCGACCTTTTCCGACAAATCCTGTGGTTCGTTTTCCCCGGCGCATACCAACTTAAGACTGTTGTCGCGCGCCGAGTACGACAATATCGCCTTGGATGTTTTCGGCTCCTCGATTGTTCCAAGCGTCCAGGCTGGATTCGACGTTATCCCCACCGGAGATACGGGCTTTACGAACTCCGGGATGACGAGCGTGCCCACGGCTCCTCAAATCACAGACACAATGACGGCCGAATATTGGAAAGCCGCGGAGCTGCTGGCCAGCGAGGTGATCCAAAAAAAGTCCGGCACCGCGAGCTTTTATTCCCAAGTCGCCGCCTGCGCGCTGACCACGCCGATCACGACGGATTGCTATTCGACAATTCTGACCAACTTGTCTTTGCGAATCTGGCGGCGACTGATCAACACGTCCAGCGCGAACAACGAAGCTGGCCGGCTGATGGCCATTTTCTCGGGGCAATCAACATTTGATTCCGGTTTGCATGACGTGATCAAGGCCATGCTCATGAGTCCTAATTTTCTCATGCTGTCTTACACCCAAGGTGGCTTTACGCCGAATAGCGTGTTCCCCATCGATCAGTTTCAGATGGCCTCTCGCCTGTCGTTTTTCATTTGGCTCTCGGCTCCCGACCAGACTCTGCTCAATTTGGCCGCGCAAAATCAGCTGTCGGATTCCGCCACTTTGCAAGCCCAGGTCCATCGAATGCTCGCTGACCCCAAAGGCTTGCGTTTGGGCAAACTCCTGGCTGACGAGTGGGTGAATGTGTCTGACCTTCCCAACCTCGGGTTCATCACGCCGTCGACTGCCATTCAGAACGACTTGGTGACCGAGACAGAGCTCTTTATGCAGAACATAGTCAGCTCGGATCTCAACATCATGGAGATGTTTACCGGAAAGTACTCTTTCCTCAACGCCAATCTAGCCGCTTACTATCAGGTTTCTTCGCCTTCCAATGCGACTGGTTTTCAGCGCACCAGTCTCGCTTCCACTCCGCGCATGGGCGTGTTCACTCAGGCCGCTTTTGCCATGGTGACCGCGGGATCTCCAACGACCACCCACCCTGTTTACAGAGGAAAGGCGATGGCGCTGCACTTCGCATGTCAACATGTGGCTGAGCCGCCGGCGGGGATCGCGGCGTCATTTCCAACCAACATTCCGTCGGGCATTTCGCCCAAACAGACTCTTGCGTATCATACGGCGAACCCCGTGTGTGCCGCTTGTCATAACGTCATTGATCCTTATGGATTGGCCCTCGAAAATTTCGATTCGTTCGGCAATTATCGAACATCTTACGCGAATTTGAATAATATTGCCGTGGATCCCAGTGGCACGTTGCCAACGGGCGAATCATTTCAGACCGCCGATGATTTCCTCCAAGTTCTTTCGCAGGATCCGGCCACGCAAGCCTGTATGGTGCAAAACCTGATGGCCCTTGCGGTAACAAGAACGCCCACCTCATCGGATGACAAATGCGTCACCTCGACCATTTCAAAAACGGCTGTCCTGCCGGCGACTTCCAAGTTTTCGGATATTATTCTTGCCATTGTGAACTCCAGGGAATTTTTGCTGCAAACTTCGGAGGCTCAATGAGTTACAGAATCTCGCGAAGAAAATTTATCAGTAGCACCGGAGTTGTCCTGACCTTGCCTCTGTTAGAAAGCATGTTCCCCCTCTCGCGAAAGCTGGCGGAAGCAGCCACTGACCCCAAAAGGTATGTGGTTTATTATTTTCCCAACGGAACCAACAATAGATCCGGAGAGGGAATTTGGGCTGTTCCCCCCGGCCCCATCAACGCTGCAACGGCGAGTGTCGCCTTACAGCCTTTTTCTTCACTGTTTAATCAAATGATCAGTTTCAATAATTTGCCGCATTCCAGGTGCAACTTCCTGGCCTATGGTTCTGACTCGAGATTCAGCGGCGATCATCCGGGAGAAATTGCCGGCTATCTGACTTGCGCGCAAAACACCGACCCGACAACCTGGCTTTCATTTGAGCATGCCATCGCCAACGCCGCCGGAAAACCGGCGATCGTGATTAACGGCGGATCAGGAACGAACCAGCCTCCTGATTCCGCATATGACACCAATTTGTCCTTTAACCACGCGATCAGTACGAACCCGAACGGAATCGCCGGATATTCAACACCAGCACAGCTGATGAGTTATTTGGCCACAAAGATTTCCCCGAATATGAATATGAATACCAGCAATGGAACCATGGGAACGGGTGGCACGACCGGCTCCACCGGTTCCGCTTCAAATAGCGTTTCAAGTGACAAGAGTATATTGGATTCCGTCATTCAAGATCTCAATGCATATCAGTCGACCTTGGGCTCGCAGGACAAAGCTAAAATGGAGCAGTATCTGACGACGGTTCGCAATCTTGAAACCAATACCATAGGATCTTCAGGTTCGGGCACGGGTACTGGTACGGGTACGGGTTCACCTGCAGGCTCACCTTCATGTATGATGCCGACGATCCCGGCGGAGGCGCAAGGGACCTCAACCACGACTCCCACAGTTTATCTTCCGGACTTTTACGCTTTCAATACTTTGATTCAAGCCGCATTTGCCTGCGATCTTACGCGATCAGTGAGTGTCTGCCTCGGCTCGGAAACGACCGAGCGGGCCTTTGATACGGCTGTGAACAACAGCATTTTGAGCGGCGGCGGGAGCGCGCTGATTTACAACGGTCAGGATATCAACAATGGCGCTTCCAGCCACATTGGAATTTCCCACGGTGGCGATGGACCCAGCGGCGATATTCACGCGACGGCACCGGGCTCGCAAGGTTATAATCTTTGCGCCACGCGGGACCGTGTGTTGCTGCAAGTCCCCTTGGATCTGGCAAATAAACTGATGGCGACAACTGATCCCAGTGGCAGCACAATGTTGTCGAACACAATTATTCAAGCGGGGTTTGGCGGTCAAGACGGCGACCACGTCGTCTTCCAGGCTCAAAGGCCGTTGTTGCTGATCGGTGGATCCAGCATGACCAGTCCGGGCAAGTCTTACGACTATACCGGCAAAAATGATTTTATGGATTTGTACAACACTATCGCGGCCAAATTGGGTTACCAAATCACCGGCTTTCCGACGGGTTCAGCAACATTGACGTTTTGATGCCAAGTCAGCACAAAATATCAAAAGCCCTACGCAAAAAGCGTCTATAGTTGGTCCCAAGGGGAGGGACATGGACCACATAGGACGTATCCAGCGGGCGATCGATTACATTGAAGAGCATCTCAAGGATGAACTTTCGACTGAATCAATAGCTGACGTTACGTATTTCTCAATGTGGCACTTCCAAAGGGTATTCAGTTCAATTGTTGGCGACTCCGTAAAGGAATATGTTCGAAAGCGTCGGCTGGCCTCCGCGCTGATCGAACTGAGTTCCACGGATCGGCGAATTCTAGATATCGCCATCGGCCACCAATTTGAGTCCCAAGAGTCCTTCACGAGGGCCTTCAAGGCTCTCTATGGAAGGACTCCCGGGGAATGCCGCAAGGAGGGTGTCAGGTCCATCCTCGCCTTTAGTAAACCGAGGATCACAATAGAGTACCTCGATCACCTTTATGGAGGAATTACGATGCAACCGAAATTTGTGAACGAACGAGAGAAGAAAATCATCGGACTGGGAGCCAATTTTGTATCCGCCGTATCCAATGACAAGAGCGGCTACGCAGTCGTTGGTCAGTTGTGGCAGAAATACAAGACACGCGCTGACGAGATCAAAGGGCGAAAGGGTTACGGCATAGGCTTGGTTGAATCTCTGCCCGATTCAAAGAAATCCCACGCCGATGAGTTCTGGTATTTAGCCGGTTCCGAGGTGGATGATTTTAGTGCGGTTCCGGAGGGCATGGTCACTCGAACCGCTCCCGCGGGACGTTACGCCGTCTTTACTCACAGGGGGACGGTCGCGAAACTCGAACATACTCTGCGTTACATCTTCGGATCCTGGCTGCCGAAATCCGGCGAAGAGCTTCGGGATGCGCCAACTCTGAGTTGTCGCGGCAAGGATTTCAAGCCGGGTTCAGAGGAATCGGTAATGGAGATATACATTCCGATAAAATAGAAGTTATTCCGGATATCGGGTATACCGGGATCCAGGTATACCCGATATCCGGTATTTATGAACCCCGTACGGTGGATTTATTCTTTCCAAGATTCCAAATTTTTTCCGCCCGTGCTGTCCCAAGAAACATTTATGATAAACTCTGGGAATGGGAGTGCCGCGAAATTGAAGACATGGGAGCGGTTCACGATGCGACAATAGACAACATTCCGTTTCTGAAGAGGGATGAACCGGCCCATGGTAGTCAGAAGGACACTGAAAATGTCACTGGGCACAAAAACTGAATTCGGCATCCATTGGGGGCGTTAAGTGCTTCAGCTGACCGAGAAATATCAGTCGTCCATTTCTCTTTTCGTACAAGAAAAGGCGTGAGCCTTCTTGTCCACCATAGTTCAAAGCCGAGGATGCGGGCCCATCATCCAAATCTGGAATGCCATACAACATGAGCACAAAATACTGTTCACGAATACTCTCAATAACAGACAAATACTTTGGAAGGCGGCGGTAAGAGATTGTTTTGTCTGCAAAAACACCTGTGACCCGGTCTCCATCCGCCATTTTGACTGAGGCACATGACCGAGGATCAGTATCGATCAAGGCGGATTCAATATTTTTGTCGGTGTTTGTATCGACATAGATGCTAGCGTAGGAGCGAAACTCGTAGGAACGACCGTCAGTCGTCGTTAACTTCGCCAAAATGGGTTTGGCCAGAAAAAAGCCTGAGTCCGCTAAGTTGGGCATGACTTCGGCTGATTCCCACGCCGACGTTAAGTCCTGCGCGACGTATTCTTTGGCGAGTTCAGCCAGTGATATCGGCTCTGTAGATAAATTGGCATTCGCATTTTCTTGCGTCCCTTGCGGCTTACTTGTCCGAAGTGTCTGTCCTGAGACCACGGGGCTTCCTTGTTCAGTGGCTTGATTACTGTCAGCCAGTTTTGAGGCCTTAACTTCAGCTGCAGTGGGCTCAATTTGTTCTGTGTCCGGGGCGTCAGGCTGAGACGCTGAGTTCCTTTCTAAGCTCTTGTGTCTCAGTAAAAAGACAGCCAATATGATTAAAATCAACAAAAGTAAAAATGTAGTCCTAACTTTCATTAGCAAATCAATGTACCACACGCCTTCTCATCGGACATCCAAAACCTGTGGGCCAAAATTTGTTGAGTTTTGTAAGGGATCGCGCCGGAATGCCAGCCGCCTGGCCGTGATTGCGCCGGATTTCTTCGTCATGAAGCAGTGAAAAATGGTGCCACCATCATGATTGTGCCTGTTCTGGCAGCTTTTGAGTTCATGCGAGTATATGAAGTTCTCTAGTTTGGACAATATATGAATAATAATATTGCTAAAAATACATACTTTTGGCATCATTTCAGGAAATGGCGACAATCGTAATTTTTGGCCAATTCGAATGGGATGGAGATAAAGCGCAAGAGAATATCAGAAAACATGATGTCGACTTTTATACTGCCACGCTCGCATTTTTCGATCCAAATCGTATTATTGCCATTGATGAAGGGCACAGTCTCGTCGAGGAGAGGCTATTTTGTGTTGGCAGAATTGGTCGAAAGGTAGCGACAGTTAGATTCACCAGGCGAGGGAAAAGAATACGAATTTTTGGCGCAGGTTTCTGGCGCGCTGGAAGGAAATTATATGGCGAAGAAAGAAAGAACAAAAGACCCGAATGAACCTCAAGGGAAGTTAACACCTATTCCGGACTTTTTGCCCCCTCCGGAAGTATTACTTCCAAAGGAAGAAACAATAAAAATCACTGTTGCATTAGATGCAAAGACTCTGAAGTTTTATAAGAGTTATGCGAAAAGTGCAGGATTAAAGTATCAACGAATCATTCGAGAAGTTCTAAAGGGCTATGCTCGAAGGTATGGAAATTAATTGGGGCGAAGCCGCCACGAGTATTCTAAAAGCTCATTCTCAGGGCGAGGCCCAGATCCGCGACTGTTGGCGGAATATTGATTGGTGGAATCGTTGTCGTCGTTTGAGAGGTCAATGCGGGAGTGTTGAGCGTGAAATTGAATTCGCCCCCCGGCGTGCCAAAGTGATTGTCAACGTAGGCTTCAAACGTCATGTAAGTCAAAAATCGCCATGAAAAATCGATTCGGGCGATGAAGGACCCGTCTGACAAATTTCCCAGCACGGAGAAAGTGTAAGACGTGTGCTTTTCAGCGTCGGGCCCCTCCGCCGTAAGGTAAAGGGCGCCATAACTCTGCCCTGTGTAAAAGGGTTGATATTGCCCGAGGAAAATCAAGATGGGGTAAACGTTCGGATTCGAGTAGCCCAGCGGATTCGAAAAATATTCGAATCCGATCGTCGCCTGGCGATTGTCCCTCCATGCGAAGGAATAATTGATGCCCGCCGTTGCTTGCACGGCGGGTGTGTTGGGATAGTAAGTGGAATACAGCGTGCCGATGTCCGCACCCGTCGTGACCCCGCCCGCGTTGAGTTGGTAGTTGGGTGAAGTGGGCGACTTGACATAGGAAGCTTCGAGGTAAATGTCACAGGGGCCCAACGGGGCCGAGATATCGGCGCCAAAGAGCGGAGGGGATTGCCCGCGCACGACGGCATCCAGCCCGATCTCGGCGCCCGCGACGACGGTCTCGATGCGGAAGGCCTGCCCCAGCTGTCCCAGCGTGCTGGCCGGCTGAGGATTGTCGAAAAGAGTGATCGCATAAAAATTGGTCTGTTTGGATTCAAACGGAATCTCGAGTTTCACCATGGTGTTACCCAAGCGAAGGTCGTAAGGCAGGAGCGGGTCCCGTCTTTGCGTGCTCAGGAAATCGGTCGGATTCCAAAAGCGAGACGCTCCCCACTTCACGTGTTGTTTCCCGGCCGTGACAAAGACAGTGCGGTCGATATCAAACTTGAGCCAAGCTTGATCAAGAACCGTTTGAGGATTGTTCGGCACTTGATTGGAAGTCGCGGAAAGGGAGGTCGGCCCCGCAGAACTGGACGAACTCTGCAAACTTCCCAAATTTGTTCCGCTGGTGGTCGCTCCGTATTGATTCCGGGTGGTATCATAAAGAATCCGCTCGTCGACGTAACCGCGAATCCGATCACTGGGGCGACTGTCGAGGTAAAGGTCGAATTGAAGAGGTGCCGAAAGCGGAGAACTATCGGCGGACTGCCCTTGCTCCGCCGAGGCGATGAGGCGTTGGTAAAAGATGCCGCCGATCTGAAGCGGGTTGTCCGTGACTTCGCCCGACGAAAAGGCGTTATGCCCCAGGCGAGTCGTATCCAGTCCCTTTTCATCAAGCGTGGGCGGCGGAGGCGACTGAGTCTGACGAGTTGAACCTCCGAAGAGGGCGCTTTCATCAGGTCTCCCGGAGGCGCCCTTGTCCTGCGCGTGCGCGGCAAAAAATGGGAGGAGGAGGATCGTCGTCAAAAGAGCCAGTGTCGTTTTTTTCATCGGCTTTTCGACTCCAACCAAGCTTTGGTGAAGATGTTCTCAGGCAAAGAGTGCAGGTCGACGGATTTGATGTTGACCAGCGTTGAGTTGCCCTTGTCCACTTCGTCGTAAATCCGAATCTCCTGCCGGTACCATACGTCCGCCTTTTTTGATTCGCTGTAGAGTTTCTCCCACTTCGGGACATAGGACGTTCGCATCAATTTCCCGGAGAGGGAATAGTCCTCGCGCTTAAGATCGTTCCCAGTCGCGGTGTCGACCCAGAACTTGACGATCGGATATGCGACGTCGACTCCGGCCTTGGCATTGAGTTTTAGAACCCAAACCTTGAAATTCCCGAGCTTTTCTTCGCCGACGTAGGAGGGGTCATATTCTTCAGCGAGTTTGGATTGGTCGAAATCCTGGCGGCGCGAGTCCGTGCCGGCGATTCTCTCGCGATCAGTACGCCGTTCCCACTTGCCTACGGTCGGGTCGTAAAACCAAAGGTTCTTATCGATACGAAGGTAGCCCTTTCCAGCCTCAGTTTTCGGTTTCGTGAAGAGAATCATCAGTTTTTCATCGGCATCGCGCCGGTACACCAGGCCTTCGCGAACGACGTCGGGCTTATCCTTCTCCCGCTGTTCAAGATAAAATAGCGACTTGTAATCGCCTTGGCTGCGAATCCGAACGTCGATTCCCTTGAGAACCTCGACCATCTTATCTTTCGACAGCGCGGGCTTGGATTCCGTTTTGGACTCTGCCTTGGGTTCTGTCTTGGGTTCCGTCTTCGGCTCCGACTTAGGTGCCGACGGAGCCTCGCCAAGAGCCAGGCAGCAGACCAGGATCATGGCCAGTGGTGATAAGGAAGGCGCGAATTTCATATTTTTTATCCTATGTGTTGCATGGCGGTGATGGGTTTCATTTTCGATGCATGGGTTGACGGAATGATCGAGATCAAGGTCGTGCATCCGGTGATCACCGCCATTCCCATGAGGATGTGAGCTCCGTCCACCGTAAACTTGAATGTGTTAGACATCAGGAAGAATTTCATGCCCGAGGGTACGGGAACATGGGCGGCATCGAAAGCCGAGGCGATGGCGAGTCCCACGAGAGCGCCCAGCATGGTGCCGATTCCACTCAACGTAAAGGCCTCAATGATGAACATGACGAGGACCCGCGCCTTTTGCATGCCGATGGCTCTGAGAGTTCCGATTTCACGGGTTCGTTCGCGAATCGCGATCCACATCGAATTCATGACGCCGATCGCGATAATGATGAGAAGAATGCCTATAAGAACAAACATGAGTCCGTCAATAGCTGTAAGCGTCCAATTGAAAAACGACATTTCCTCTTCCCAGGTCGTGAGGTCGAGCTTCTGTCCCGTCCAGTCCTCCCGATTGACCGAAGTGAATTTTTGCCAGAAAGGGGCGGCCTGCCGATCCATGAGGGCGTAGCCGGCATTTTCAAATGCCTTGCGAAGGAGGTCGAGGTCTTGCGGAATGCGGCTCATGTCTTTGACGTAAACCTGAAGCGCTCCCGTGGTCTCGTTGTTCAGTTGCAACAACTGACGAAGCGAGGAGTCCGGCACGAAAATGCTCCAGGAGCTCAGGATGCCGAGATCCTGGGCGATGGCGACGACCCGGAGGTCAGCGGTGTTATTCACACCACGGGGTGTTTGCGCGGAAAGGACAACGGCATCTCCCACCGAGACGTTGAGCTTCTTCGCCTGATCTTGAAAGAGCAACACGGTGTTGGGCTGAGCAAGGTCTTCGAGTCGGCCTTGATCGACGTGAACGATCTTTTTGAAGCCCGGTTCGTTGCCAATGTCGATTCCCGCGATCGCCACCTGCATCGATTTTGTTTCGGATACCAGTTTGGCCCAGCCACGCCCCCGCGGGGCGATGTAGTCCACGTCGGGAAGGGTCTTCTGGGTGATCTCCTTGAGTTTCTTGTACTCCGTAATCACGGGGGCCGATTGCCCTGCCGTGACTTTATAGAAGCCGGCCACGTTGATATGACCGGTCGATAGTGTCGTTGCTGATTCCAGCATCGTTGCGTGAATTCCCGAAGATAGACAAAGGAGAAAGACCAAGAGAGCCGTGACACCGCCAATGGCGCCGCCCAGAATCAGTGTTCGTTTGGAGTGTTGTATCAAGTTCCGGATGGCGATGAGAAAAAGTTGACCCATGGCTCAGTCCTCCGCCTGCATGGCTTGTATTGGCGACACGCGCGTGGCCACCATCGCCGGATAGAGCGCGGAGAAACAAGCGACCAAAGAGATGATGATGAACGACCCGATCAGGCTCCCGATTCCAAGATCGACATAGAGGCGGGGGCCCGAAAAGAAAAAGTAGAGAAATTCGTTGCCGGCGGGGATTCCCTTGATCCCCATCCACTTGACGATCAAGGAGCCGGCCAGAGTTCCTCCGAGGCCAAAGGTGAGACCCAGGCAAAGAGTCTCGGTGAGCACAAGAGAAAGGACAAAACTTTTCTGGGCGCCGATCGCGCGCATGGTGCCGATCTCACGAACCCGCTGGAGGGTGGCCATCATCACAGCGTTATTGATAATCACCAATGCGACGATAAAAATAATGAAGACGGCAAAATAGAGCGCCGCCTTGGCAACAAAAACAAATTGCCCGATGTTGCCCGCAGCCTTCTGCCAAGAGGCGACCTTGAGGTCCAGGCCTTTTTCTCTGGAGACGTTTTCGATCTGAGCCATCGTGTCCTTCAGTTTCGAGGGGTCTTTGAGCAGGACGGCGGCGTTGAGCACAACACCTTTTTGTATTTCTTGCTCAGTGTAGGATTTATTAAGGAGCGACTGGGCCGTGGCATCGTATTTCACGCCGCCCAACTCGGCCTGATCGTCGATTTTCTTTTCCTTAGCCTGCTCCACGACGGAGGCTCCGCTGAAGAGCTCGGCCTCGGCATGGTCGCGGTCGATCATCTTGACCCCCGCCGATTTTTCAAGCTCCTTGGATTCCGCGAGTTTTTCGGGCGTGACATAACCGTAAAGGTCCCGGAACGTCATGAGATCCATGAGGCTGATCGCTCCCGCGAGCCCGGACTTTTCGAGGCCCTTGAACTGAAACGTTCCATAGATTTTAACGTTTGACGACTGAATAAATCCACTCTTCGTGAACGACTTGATGGTCATCTGTTCACCCGGCTTCATCCGATAGAGCTCAATGAATGGAACGATCTTCTGATAAAAGAAATCGTAGCGGCGTGCAAAATTGCCGTCGTCAGTCTTGAAAAAATCCGCCAATAGCCTGGGAAGTTGAGGTTCCTGTGACGAAAGTAATTCCTGCAGGAGCGTGATCAATTTCTTTGATGACAAAGGGTCGAGTTGAAGAATGATCTCTCGCGTCTGCGTCTGATTCTGTTTGATCATCAACTGCAGGTCAGGATCGTTGGCGATCGTTTTCCCGCGGTCGTTGATAGCCTCGCGGATTTTATCCAAACGGCGCGCTGTCTTTAACAGGACTTTCCCAGTTAAATCATGCTGATTTCCGATATGTCCCGCTGCCACTGCGGGTTTTGCCCGTTC
>PSRN01000076.1 GCA_003176075.1 Bdellovibrio sp. | reverse complement strand
CTCGGTTTGTTGATTGATCGCGGTCACGGAAATAATGTTGTTCAAGCCGTAATCCGCGGGATAATACTTGTGATGGTCGGAATTTGATCGCTCGTTGCCGGCCGCCGCCACGAACAGGATTCCTTTCTTGCGGGCCTCTTCGATGGCCGCCTTTTCGTCGGCAGAGAATTCGATACCTCCGCCTGAGTAATTGATGACTTTCGCGCCATTGGCGACAGCGTAGTGAATGGCGTTGATGGTGTTCTTGAGATTATCCGTGTTGGGAACCTTGGGATCAAAATATTTGAGCATCATGACTTTGGCGTTGGGGGCGATGCCGGCAATGCCTTTCCCGTTGCCCGCCTTGGCGGCCACGATTCCTGAAATGTGGGTTCCGTGTCCGTGATAGTCGGTGAGATCACTGTTATTGGAGACAAAATTCCAACCATGGACGTCGTCAATAAATCCGTTGCCATCGTCATCGACGCCGTTGGTGGCTTTGTTGCAATCCTTGCGGGCCAGCGCGACCTTTTCCGGCAGGGCCTTGCAGGCCGCCGTTTGAACAACACCGGATTCGCCGGGGTTTGTCCAGAGGCTTCCATCCAGATCTTCGTGATGGATATCGACACCCGTGTCGATTACCGCCACAACGACATCACTGCTCCCCTGGGTGATTTTCCAGGCATTGATGGCGTCTGACTTCAGAAGGCCCCAGGATTTCGCCAGGGCGGGGTCATTTAGAATGACTGGCGACTCGGTTGAAACTTCCTTGGTTTTCGATGTGACATCGACAAGTTCCAGAAGGCGTTCATTTTGGCCTTTGGCCACGGCGGCGGAGGGACCGTTGGTCGTCGCGGAAACAACGAGTCTTTGTTTCAAGGAGGGATTATTTGTATCGCCGGGTTGATTGCGGAAGTCCGACCGTGAGACAATAACTGAACCCATGCCCATCAGAAAAACAGAAAAAATGGAGATTGTGGCTACAAGTTTGACGGAATTCATGGGTCCTCCGACCTCCTACAGGTCGAAGGAGCAAAATCAGGACCAAGGTCTCAAACTCGTTTACACTGTCTTAGAGTTCGAAATTTCAGGAAAAGTCATCTTGAAACAACATCATCTTCTGTCAAAGTTTTGAAATTTTGTAGATTTGATAGGCATTCATTTGGGAACGTCAGGCCCTGGGACGGGTTCCTGAGTCGTTTATAGAAGATGTAATTCCGCAGAACGAGTTTCACGTAAGCCCTTGTTTCTTCGTAGGGGATTTCCTCGATGAATTCCAGCGGGTCGTCGCGAAATCGGGTTTTCAGCCAATTGCGGATGGCCCTGTCATTGGCGTTGTAGGAGGCCACTCCGAGAATGAAATTTCCCTGGTACCGATTCAAGCTTTGCTTGAGCAAATGGGCGCCAATGGGAATATTGATTTCAGGTGAAAACAGATCGTCGTGCTGTTCAAATGGAATATCAATTTCTTTGCCGACGGCTTTCGCCTGCCCGGGCAGGATCTGCATCAAGCCCATGGCATCGGCCGGACTTCTGACCCACGGATCAAATGCGGACTCCTGTCGAATGATGGCGAAGACAAGCTCTGATTCGAGGTTTTCTTTCTTGGCGGACTTGTCGATGAGTTCGGCAAATTCTTGGGGAAAAAGCAGATCAGGGTTTTGCAGCAGCAGGTCCTCGCGCAAGTCCTTGGGCATTTTTGTGAGGGTCGAAAAGAGGGGGAGATAAAGTCCCGCGTGCGCATAGGCCCGAAGAATTTCCAAGCCATCGGGATTTTCCCAATCCCAATTGCCGTTCTCGGTGATCGCATTCAAATAATTTTCAAGAAGCCGCCGTTCACCGACGAACCCCAGATCGGCGATCATTTGCCGATCCTTGGTTTGAAGCGTGGGCTTTGATGCCGCCACGGGCAAAATTCTACTGGATGAATTTGCCAGCACGGGGTTGGGGGCGGCCGATGGGCCGGTCGGCAGGGTGGCCGATAGGGCGGGGGCGCGAGTGTCAGTCGTGCGAGCGTCCGACGTCTTGGCTTCCGTGGTCCTCATCGGCAGCGAGGCTTTTTGTAACGGCGGCAGACTCTCTTTGCAGTCGCGATAGCTGACCAACCCGTAAAAGCCCAAAGGATCGTCCGAGATGATCTCGTGGAATAGCGACTTCGACTGGTCTTCGTGGCCCGCTTTTTGGGTTGATTTGGCTTGCCAATAAAACGACCTCACTTGGTCGGTCTGTTCCTTGCCAAGCGAGCGCGCGCGGGCAAATTCAGCCGAAGCTTCCTCATAACGTCCCAAGTGAAAAAGGGACCAAGCTTTTTGATATTGAGCTTTGAAAGCCAAAACCGAGGCGGGTGAGCTATTTTTGGTCGCGGTCTCAAAATAAGCAATCGCTTGGCGATCCTTGCCTTCTTCGGCGGCCATGCGGCCGCGGATAAAGTCGATTTCGCCCGTGCGGACTTTCTTTTTCAGCTTGGCTTCGGTTTCACTCAGAACTTTTTCGGTTTGCGTCTGCAGTCCCTCGGTCCACAGAGCCCTGGCGAGATAAATGCCAGCCTCAAAGGAGGGTTGCCAATCCTTCTGTTGAAGCAGCCACTTAAAAACTTGGTGAGCCACCTTCAAGTGTTTTTGTTTGTCGTGTTCAATCTTAAAACTATTGCGAAAGGCGAAATAAGCCTTCTTTCGCGACTCCCACGAAAAGCGGCTGTCCTCGAAAACCTTTTTCAAATACTTGCGGGCGGAGTCAAATTCGCGATTGGCCAGGTAATCCAGGCCGACGTCCAGGGTGTCGCTTCTTTGGATCGGTTTGCGGAAGCGGGGGGCGAGCCGAAAGAGCGCTTGTTCGAATTTCTCCGCCAGACGCCCGAGCTTTTTCTCGCGCGCGAGCGCGAGCCCGCGGCGTAGGGCGTTCACCTTTTCAGAATCGCCCTTAAGATCGGTCACGGTCTTGAACAGAAGATCCAGGTAATCTTCCCAGCGGCCTTGCCGTTCGGCCAGGCGAACCTGGGCTTCGGTTCTCAGGGATTCGAATGCCGCTGGAAGGGATTCAGTGGGCTCCGTCGGCACCTCCGCAGACCAAGTCGCCGCCTTCGGCGACTCCGCAGACCAAGTCGGTGCCTTCGGCCCCTCCGCAGTCGGGCAGGCCAAGATCGCCCGGAGCCGCGCCAGACTCCGCAACCGGAATTCAGGGAGTCCACTCAAGCGTTGAAAAATCAAACAGGAAGAGGGGTTTGGAAATTGGTTGAGGCCATCCCTATAGCTGAGAAGTTCCTTTTGCTGGTCGCTGGCACCTTGCTGGTCGTTCGCAGATTCCAGCGTGGGCGGCGAGATGACCGTGGCGGCTTCGCCGCCCACGCTAACCGCCACGGGGTCAGCAGCAGCGAAGTTTTCGACGATTTGGATTTGCGCTTCATAGTATCTTGCGGCAAGCCCCACGGCGCCGGCGACGGACAAAAAGAAGAAAAAACCTCGGATCGATCCCACACTGTTAATTTAACTTGGGCGGCAGCGCACTTCAACCTGTTGCACTCGAACTTGGAAAATCGAAGCAGTTGAGGTCTTGAAATGGATTTCAGGCCATTTTTTGCAGGCGCTCGATCCGTTCTTGCAGAGGCGGATGGGTACTGAACAGGGCCATGACACCGGCCGGTTTACTTGAGATCTTCAGGGTCGCCACGCTGCTGTCGTCGGGCTCCAGTCGGTCAAAGGTCCGTTGCAAATGCCTTAACCCGGCGATCATTTTCTCACGTCCAGCGTAACGAGCTCCACCTTGGTCAGCTCGATACTCTCTGATCCTTGAGAAATAAGCGACGACGATGGATCCCAACAGACTAAAGGCAATATCAAAGAGAATGGTGAGCAAATACTGCACCATATAGGAATACTTCTCGTCGACTGAACTGGCGATAAGCCGCGAAATGATTCTTGAAAAGAATAAAACAAAAGAATTCACCACCCCTTGGATCAAGGTCATGGTGACCATGTCACCATTGGCGATGTGAGCCACCTCGTGCCCCAGCACTCCTTCGATTTCAGCGCCGTTCATGGAGTTCAATAGTCCTGAACTGACCGCCACCAGGGAATTCGATCGGGAGGGGCCGGTGGCAAAAGCATTGAGCTCAGGTGATTCATAAACGCCGACTTCGGGCATTTTTGACAAGCCCGCCTTGCGGGCCAGCTCATGGACCGCGGCCACCAAGTTGCGGGCTTCGGGTCCAGCGGTGGCGGTGTCAATGATCTGGACCCCCATCATGGACTTGGCCATCCACTTCGAAAGAAGCAGCGAGATAAAGGCGCCGCCAAAACCCCAAACGAAGCAAAATCCAAGAAGTCCTGTCATGGAACTCGGATCCAAGCGGATGCCGAACAGGGGTAGAACAACATTGAGGAAAATGCTGATCGTGGTAATGACGAGAATATTCACGACCAGAAAAAAACCAATTCTCTTAAGCCAGGTCATAGTCAACCTCCGCCCCTATTTTGTGTTTCTTCACCAGGATGTCAAGATGAGACGGCGTCGATGCAGCGTGGGCGGCGGAGAGCCAAGTCGGTGCCATCGACGGGAGGTTCGCCGAGCGAACCTCCCTTGGCCCCTCCGCAGTGACACGGGGGTGTCTCAGAGTGATGCGAATTTGTGAATTTCACTTCAATTTCAGGTTCCACTCTTGGATTTTGGCAAATTGTTCTGCAGAATAACTTTTGTGCAATTGAAGTTTCTGTGAACGGTTGACTGAATCAAGTACGATTGGGCTACAGAAATTTGAAATTAAACCGATAAAAGAATGAAACGAGGGGGTTTCAAAATGAAAGTAAAAGTAGGACAGTTAGCAAGGCAGGGCGGCTTCTCACTGATCGAGTTGATGGTCGTGGTGGCCATCATCGGCGTACTCGCGACGGTAGCGATTCCAAGGGTGAATCGATTCATCGCGAAGGCAAGAACGACTGAGGCGCAAGTGAACCTCAGTTCGGTCTATACCTTCAACAAGAACTTCTTCTTGGAGTTCCAAAGCTATACGGCTTGCTTTTGGGCCATGGGATACGCACCAGAAGGACAGCTTCGATACAATACCGGTTTCAATGGCGCTTGTGGCAAAGTCGGCAACTACAAGTCTCTGAAGGGAGTTGATACCGATGCGGTGAATCCTCCTACGGTGGCTGTTGGGGCATACGGCGCGGCGGGAACGGGAGATACTCTCACGGCATGCCCGAATCAGGCCTTGGCGGGAAATCCCTGCGCGACGCT
>PSRN01000231.1 GCA_003176075.1 Bdellovibrio sp. | reverse complement strand
TCGGCGCTTATCCATCGTAGTGGTACCCAAATTAATCCGAAAAATCCTACCCAAGAAAGCGCGCAACTTCACAAGGGAAGACACCAGATTCCTTCTTTTTTTATTTCCCGCGAACCCGCGTGCAAAACCATTGAAAGATGTTTTCGCGGGTAATGATTTGGGAAAGACTTTAGCCCCCGAAGATCCTCACTTTGAATATTGTCTGAGGATTTCACTTCCACAGCAATTGTATCGCCCTCAACCTCGAAAATGAAATCAATCTCAAGTCCACCTCTGGTCCTGAAAGTTGAGGCCTTAAAAGACTTTTCAAGCGCCCCACACGAGTCTTTGATTTGATTAAAAACCAATTGTTCCATGAGTGGACCTCGCCGATCGATCGACGCATTGAAGTTTCCCAGCAAGCCATTGAACACTCCATTGTCGAAAAGAAAAAACCGCGGATGCTTGATCAGGTCAGCGGATTCGATCGCGGGTTCAAAAGGATAAATTCGAGTCGCCACCATCGTGTCTTCCAGAATTTCAAAAAAACGTGGAATACTATGTCGTGAAACCTTCGCGGCTTTGGCGATTTTAGTATAATCAATCAATTGCCCGACGGATTGACAGGCGACATGAAAGAAACGTGCAAAACTTGGAAGATTTCGAACCAGAGCTTCATGCTGAATTTCTTCCTTGAGGTAACTGACACTGTATGATCGCAATATGCTTTGCCGGGATTTTTCATCTTCGATGCTGTAGATTTCGGGCAAAGTGCCATAGTTCAGCACGGCCATGGTTGCAAAAGCGTAATCCGCTTCTTTCGCCACCAGGGGGCCGAGGAAGTAATTGATCACCCGACCCGGTAAAAGATTCGCGCCTCCACGCCGAAGTTTTCGCGCACTGGAGCCAGTAAGGTAAAATCGCATTCCTTTCCTTTGGTCGATATAAAACTGCACCAAGTTGAGGAGCTCTGGCATGCGTTGAATTTCATCGACAAAGATCGTCTTATACGGTCGGCTCTCGACCCGATCTTTGAAAGCCTGCAAATCCGAACTCAGCTCGACGAAGAGCGTTTCGTCTGCCAAATTCAATGTCAACTCAGGCTTTAACTTACCTATCAGGGTCGACTTGCCGGTTTGCCGCGGCCCTAGGAGTAGAGCGCTCTTGGTTGAGTTATTAAGAGCGGACTCGATTAAACGAGGCACGTACATGCTCATAATGTATGTAAATATGAGCACGAATACAACATTTTTGATTGATGGTCTTCACGAGGAGGTTCAACGTCTCGACGTTCAACACATAATAATTTATAGATCCCTTTCATAAGTAATTTTGAAGTGCTTCGCGCTTTTCTTTAAGCAGTGGAAAGCAAACTCTTGCTTCGCCGATTCATCCGTCGTAGTTCGGACAACTTGAAACGCAAACGGGAGGGGGGATCGTTGCTGCGATCATCACAAAAATCCATTATAAATTCCAATAGATACTGCGATAGATACTGCGGTAAATGCTACGGTAGGCACGCCAATAGATACGGCTCACGATTTGGCCGCACCATTTTTCTAGTCGCCCTCGTTGGACTTCTCACTCAGTTCACCGACCTTCCCCCATCGATGGCTCTCGAGGAGGGCAAGACCTACGACGCGGTGGATTTGCAGAGGATGAGTTTCGAGAGTCTGTCGGATCTCGCCAAAGAAATGAAAAATCAAATCAACCAGATCAACAGGTCCGCCATGCGCGGCGAAAATCTGGGTCACCTGAACTTTGTCGCCATCGAAGGTCTGGGAAGATTTCATACGGAAGAGTCTCTTAAAGCGCTGTACGCCCTTATTCGTTCGGAACTGTCCTTGATTGAAGGAAGGCGCCGGTTTGCCTCTTTCGATCATCGCCTGCTGGTCGCGGCCATCCAGGCGGCGAGCAAGATCGGCAGTCGCGAGGCTCCGTGGTCGATTGAAGAAATGCTGGATATTGCGGAAGAGACCGGCAAGCGCATCCAATCCGTCGCCACCCAATTATCCAATCGCGAGTGGGGCGCCCTTGTTCTGCAAGAAGTGCAATTGGCGCTGGAAAAAATGTACTCCCAGTCCCATCGGGTCATCGAGCTGGATCAGCTTCTCTCCAAGAAAAGCTTCGCCCTCACCTCGAGCCAGACCCGTCAGGATCTCTTAGCGAAAGAAGCCATTTTACAGAGAAGAATCATTGGGCAACCCAAAGTCATTCAAGCCGAAATGGACATCTTGTGGCGACAATCATTTCTTGGCAAAGACGCCAATGATACGCGTTCCACCGTCATTTGGTTGATGGGACCTGGTGGAACAGGAAAGGAAACGTCGGCCAAAGCCATCGCTGATGCCCGGCACGGCTTACCGGGGTCATGGCAAGCGCACCTCTACCCCATGGACCCGCTGAGGACGAAGCATGACCTGTGGCGCTTGTTGGGCTCGAACACGGGCTTCCAAGGGTCGGAGGACACTCCGGATTTTATCAGATTTCTGGTGGACCATTCCGGCGGCAAATACCTTCCTGAAGAAACGGTGGGAAACCATGGAAAAAAGATTTTTAAATATGAAATTAACCCTGCGTGGAAAGGCGAGGATCTGCCCGGCTACGCACCCATGGGCTCAGGAGTCGTCTACCTCCACAGTTTCGATCAGTGGACCCGAGAAAATAAGGATGCCTTCTTGCTTCCAGGTTTGGACGGCAACTTCCAGATCAACAGCCCCAACGGCGGAGAATCTAAGATTCAGGTGCGCGTCCATTTTGTGATTGCTTCCAGGGACGGCACCGGCCTGGTCTCGGCGCTGGAGGCCAACGGACAGCGGGTGGGCAAGCCCCTGACGTTCAAGCAGCAACTGCAACGTTGGCAAAGATACGAATCCAACAAAGAGGCTCTGAAAGATGAAATCCGCGCGAACAACGGCGGTATCAATGATCGCCAGAGTGGCTCCGAGCAAAAGGGCACTTCGAATGAACTCTTAAAAGAAATTCCAGATAGTAACTACGTTCTGATGAAGCCGCTCTCACCGGAGGAGCTGCAGGAACTTGTGCGCCGCCAGCTGGAAGCCGCGGCAGATCGGGTCGCCAACAAGAGTGACTTGTCCCGCATTCGCCTCATTTGGGATGAGGATCTGTATCAAATCATCCAAGAGTATGATTACCTTCCCGAGAGCAACGCCACCCCCATGGAACCAAAAATTGATGCCTTGGTGATCGCCCCCTTGGTGCAAGCCATCAAGGAAAATCGCATGGCTGATGTGCGGGCTTTCGATCAAGTGCATCTGTCGCTGGCGACCAATCCGGACCACAGCCGCGATCTCTTGGTCACCGTCCGCGACAACTCAGGGCAAGAAAGAGGGTCTTTTCGCCAACCCATCGCCTACACCGAAAAAGATCGGCCGCCGGAGCCCCTTTCCATCGAGCAAGTTCGTAATCTCGGCACTCTGGGTGAGCGCTTAAAACAAAAAGTTGTTGGCATCGACGATCTGGTGGATCGTATCGCCGAGCAGGTCCGGACCATGGCCAATGAAACCTATGCGGCCAGCCAAGGGCGCGGAAAGGCTCCCAAAAGAGCGGCAATAGTGATCCTGGTTGACGGTTTGTCCTCAACTGGAAAATCAAAACTGGCGGAGGAACTGCACAAAGAGCTTTCGCTCATCTTCGGCATCCCCGAAGGGGCCGAAGGAGAATTGCTCGCATTTGATTTTGGCCGCATTAAAACTCTTCAAGCGTTGGATGAGCGCATTTTTGGCAGCTACGACGCTATCAATAAAAATCCCATTCCCTCAGAATTCATGAAGCGCTACGACCGTATGGGCGGTCAGCTTGTAGTGGCCCTGGAAGAGCTTCCCAACTCCGGCGATGTCAGCCAATCCACCCCCCTGTATGATCTGTTTCGCAAACCGGTGATGACCACTTTTTCAGACTCCAAGGAGCGACCCATGGGGGGCGTCGTGCTCATTGCCAACGGCAACGGCGGCAACTATGTGTACGATAGCATTCCCGCCGGCGTGCCCCTGGAGGTGCGCATGGAAGCGATGCGAGAGATTCATCGACGGGTCAGTTCCAATTACGAAGTGCTTAGGAATATCTTGGAAAGGGCTTACCCTGGTCCGCTGCTCAACCGCGTCGGCCAACACAATATAATCTTTATGCCGCCACACAGTTACCGATCCCTGCGCCAGCTGGCACAACTTAAACTGAGCGAGGCTCTTGCGGCGATCGCCGACACTTATGGCCGCTGGGGATGGAACGTGAAGTTTGCGTCGGTCGACGAGTACAAGCGCTTCGTCGATAAGATTGTCGAAGAGGGTTTCGACGTCCAAGGGCAGGGCGCATCCATTGGCAAATTTGTGGATGGCAATTTTCAATCACCGTTGAGCAATATGCTCTTTAGCGCAGAAGTGCCCAGAGGCTCCGACGTCGTTTTGGAGTTTGATCACGAAACCGACAATTCAAATCTCGAGCGTCCAGGAAAGGTATTCTATCGCGTATGGGTCAGCGGGCGAAGCGAACCCCTCAGCCTGGCGATAAACAGGCCTTATGTTTCACGACAGTTGGGAGTGGATCCCAATTTACAAAAAGTGACGGCCTTTCATGAGGCTGGTCACAGCGTGGTCGAAGCTGCTTTATTTGGCGACTCGATCAAACACACTAAACTCTCAGTGAAACCCGGAGTGGCCCAAATTGGCGATCAAGCGGTATTTTACAAGGGAATTGCAAGGACGGAGCAACAAAGGGAGTTAATGACAAACCGCGAATGGTTGGTGCGGCAAATCGCTGTTCTTGCAGCCGGGGAAACGGGCGAGCGTCTGGTTTTAAAAGGAGAATCCCACTCGACAGGTAAGAGAAATGACATGGCCTGGGCCACGACGCTGGCCACCGACGGGGTCATCTATGACGGCCTGAGTGAAGCTTGGGGGACGCGCTCAGTACCAAAAGATATGACCCGCAAAGAGTATATCGACGGCCTTTCCGAAGTGCAGCGGCAACTGCTTGAAAGGGAAGTCAATAATTTTATCCGTGAAGGGCGAGCCTTGGCTGAAACCACGCTGCATGCCAATTACCACAGTTGCTTTGTCCCCCTGGGCTTGCGCTTGGTCGAAATGGGCGAGATGGAGGAACATCATTTGGATGAATTTTATGCTGAACACCCGGTCGCCGACCCTCACCGCCTAGGAGTGCGCCAATGGGTTTCCGATTGGCAGGGCCGACTGCGAAAATGGGCCAATCGTCCCAGATTCCGCTCAATGGATGTGCAGTTTGTTGACTCGATTCCAGAGCCCGCAAAAATCGCCGATATTCAAGCCATGGCCCGCAAGGCAAAGCAAGAGCAATTTGATTCAGTCCCCTTGCCGGAGAAACTTCCCATTCTTTCAAGGGAAGAATTATTGGCCAAGCCGCAGGCACTGGCTGAACAGCAATTTAAAAAGAAGGAATCAGCAGTGCGCTTTGGCGCATGCTCGGGGGTTCATGTGGTTCGGACAGCGATGTAAGGGTCACAACGCGGGCCTTGTCGTAGCTAAAGTCAGAATTCTCGTGCTTTGTCAGGCAGTTGAAGCAAGCGCTTGATCACACTTAGGGCAGGATCGGGCAGAAAACTCAGGCTGTCAACATGATGTAAAAATCGACTCGAATTTTACATCATGGTGACAGATCCACACGATGGGAAGGTCTAAGAGCGCATGTGCTTAGTACTCTTCCTCTTCCCCTATCCCGGTCTCCGAAACGCCACGGACTTCGTCGATGTAGGTTTGCGCCTCATCTTCGAATTCGCTATCCATGCTGCTTTCGTCAATCTCCAGCTCGGCAATGGCGGCGAGAAAATCTTTTTCCGTCTTCAGATCGCGACGGATCATCTCAAGGAATTTGTCGGGATAGCGGGCGGTGAGTTCCTCCACGTACCGCTCCAGTTTCCCATCGGCCAAGATCTTGCGCCGAACCTGGATTTTCTTCCACAGCAGTAAGTAATGATACCGGCAATAACCGTCGACCGAGGCCAATTGATCACAATCTTTAACCTTGCAATAGCGGCGCCCCTCAGCGTCCGTCAGAATCACTTCCTCGGAAGAAGCCGCGACCGCCGCGCCTTCAACCTGCGCTTCCGTTTCGGCGCCTTCCTCAGCTTCCTCGACCGCGTCGTCTTCTTCGAACTCAGTTAAATCAGGAAGATCCTCTTCCGCCGCGTCCCCTACTTCCGGCAAAAAATCCTCTTCCTCAAAAGACTTTCCCTTTTTCTTGGTTTCAGGCTTTAAAGAGGCTTTGCCAGCTGATTTCTTCTTGCTGGGTGGAGCCGGTGTCTTTTTATCACTTTCCTTTTTTGCCTTCTCAGCGGCCTTTGGGAGCCCCTTGCCAACCCCCTTACCAACCCCTGGAGACGTCGCTTTATGCGCCGCCTTAGCAGCTGCGCTAGTTTTTGATTTTTCAACTGGTTTCGAGGACTTCGCAGCAGGCTTCAAGGGGGCCCTTGATTTGCCTTTTGACGCTGCGCCCTTAATCTTTTTTTGAATTGCCATGGGAGTCATCGTTGGCTGATTTTCTGGCCGCTGTCAACTCCATTACTCGCATCAAGAGCGTGGGCGAATCACTCATGCACAGTGATGGAGCCGGAGACCGCACTTAGCTCAATCCTGCCCTTTTTGTTTTTTCCTTTTAAGAATCCACGGACAACGCGAGCTCCCTTTGTTTTTTCCATTTTGATACTGGGAGGGCCGACAAGATCGCCGTCTTCGCTGACCGCCGCCAAGCGAGCTCCGGATCCCGCCGCGTTGACGGAAATCCTTCCTGACTGGGTCTTCACTTGAATCTCGGGCTCCTCAGCGGCATGGATTTGCACCACCCCCTCCTGGGTATGCCCGTCCACCCGCCCGCCAAAGGATTGAGCGACAAGAGTGGCCTTGGCATTTTCAAAGCGAAGCGCGCCCCGACTTTTCAGGAATTTGGCGTTGCCTTGATATTGAGTCAGGTAAAAAGAGGCATTGCTTTTTTCCACCGTCAGATCAGCCTTCCAGGCGGAAAGATCCAACTCGCCACTCAAATCTTTGATATTCACGTCGGCACGAAACACTTCAAGCCGAAGGGTTCCTTGATGGTCTTGCAGATTCAAGGTTCCGTTCCCCAGCGAAATCAGCCCACTGAACTTGCTGTCCTTGATAATAATTTTCCCCCGCTGCAGGTCGATCTGGACCGGCTGCAGAAAGTGATGCGCATGCACCGAACCTTCAACAAGATGAAGTTCCACCGGAACGCCGCCCAGATCAACGCGCGCCACGGCCCCGGACTTTAATTCACCAGCAGCACTACCCACCAAATGAAGGGTGCGGTTATCGATTCGGGGCGTCCAACTGATCTGTGAGGAGGGCGAGGTCTTCAGCGTGGGAGAACCCCCCGCCATCAGATTCACCTGCGCCAGGGGCGACACCACGATAACCCGGTCAATTCCAGAAAGAGAAATTTCCTCCGCCAGGGCCGATGTCCCGGAGATACACAAGCTCAGGGCAAGGGAACGCAAAATGTTATGTTTATGATTCATGGAAACCTATATCGTTCTTTCTGCTTTTTCTTTCTGCTTTTTTCTGCTTTCATCCCCCTCTGCGGAGGTGCCGAAGCCACTTGTGGCGTGGGCACCGACTTGGCAAAAGGATTTACAAAAAACATAGTAAACAAAGAAGGAGCAAGCATGGAAAAGATTTTGATTGTTGGCGCAAAGCGCACTCCGGTCGGAAGTTTTCAAGGATCGCTTTCCACTGTTCCTGCTCCCCGCTTGGGCGCGACAGCCATCGCGGCGGCTCTGCAACAGGCGGGCGTGCAAAATGATTCAGTCGACGAGGTGATTCTGGGTGAAGTTCTCGCCGCTGGGGTGGGACAAGCTCCCGCCCGCCAAGCCGCGATCTTTGCCGGCCTCAGCCCGGCCACCCCTTGTTTGACGATCAACAAGGTCTGTGGCTCCGGCCTGAAAGCGGTGATGCTGGGGGCTGATTCGATCGCCTTGGGAAATTCTGAAATTGTGGTCGCCGGCGGGCAGGAAAATATGTCGCTGGCGCCGCACCTGCTGGAAAATTCGCGGGCGGGCTATCGCATGGGATCGGCGGCGGTGGTTGACTCGATGATCAAGGACGGACTGTGGGATCCTTACAACAACTTTCATATGGGAAACGCCGCTGAACTTTGCGTGCGCGACTATAAGATCACGCGCCAGGAGCAGGACGCCTTTGCCATCAACTCGTACAAAAAGGCGCAAGCGGCTCAGTCCAGTGGAGCCTTTAAGAAGGAGGTCACCGCTCACCAGGTGCCGGGCCGCAAGGACACCCTCAGCGTCACCGTTGATGAAGAGCCGGGCAAAGCCCAATTTGACAAGGTGGCCAGTCTTAAGCCCGCCTTCGACAAAGAAGGCACGATCACTGCCGCCAATGCCTCAAAGATCAACGATGGCGCGGCGGCCCTGGTGCTGATGAGCGAAAGCGTGGCGCAGAAACGCTCGACCAAGGCGCTCGCCCGCATTGTTGCCGCCGCGACCTTTGCACAAGATCCCAAGTGGTTCACCACGGCCCCGGTGGGAGCCATCAAGAAGGCCCTTGCAAAGACGGGTTTGAAGGTGGGCCAAATTGACCTTTGGGAAATCAATGAAGCTTTCAGCATTGTCGCCCAAGTCGCGATCAAGGATTTGCAGATTCCGGCCGAGCGAGTGAATGTGAATGGCGGCGCTGTCGCCATCGGGCATCCCATCGGCGCCAGTGGCGCCCGTATTCTGACGACTCTCTTGTACGCCTTGGAAGCCCGGCAAGCCCGTTACGGGCTCGCCAGCCTTTGTATTGGCGGCGGTGAAGCGGTGGCGTTGATCGTGGAGCGCGTGTGAAAAGCAAAGTATATTCCAATGCCAGGACCGCCTGCGAGGGGGTCCATGACGGAATGACTTTGGTCTTCGGCGGCTTTGGCCTGTGTGGAATTCCAGAACATTGCATCGAAGCTCTGCGCGAAATGAGGGTGGTGAATTTGGTCTGCGTCTCCAACAACGCCGGTGTCGATGATGGCGGCCTTGGAATTCTTTTGCAAAGCCGGCAAATTAAGAAAATGATTTCAAGTTACGTGGGCGAAAACGCTCTTTTTGAAAAGCTTTTTTTGAGCGGCGAGCTGGAAGTTGAATTTTGTCCGCAAGGAACTTTGGCCGAAAGAATGCGCGCTGGCGGCGCCGGCATCCCCGCCTTTTTTACTCCCACCGGCGCCGGAACATTGATCGCCGAAGGAAAGGAGACGCGCCAATTCAACGGGCGTGAGTATGTCTTGGAACGGGGAATCGTTGGCGATTTCGCGTTTGTCAAAGCCTGGAAGGGCGACCGTTTCGGCAACTTGATCTATCGCAAGACCGCCCGCAATTTCAACCCCATGGCCGCCACCGCGGGGAAGGTCACGGTCGCTGAAGTCGAGCAATTGGTTGAAATTGGCGAACTCGATCCCGACCAAATCCACACGCCAGGGGTTTTTGTGCAGCGGATTTTTCAAGGCCACAATTATCAAAAACGCATCGAACAGCGGACCACCCGCAACGGCTGAGACATACGCCGCGGAAAGGAAGCTTGCTTATGCCACTGTCGCGAGAACAAATTGCCGCCCGGATGGCCCAGGAGGTGAAACCAGGGTTCGTGGTGAATCTGGGCATCGGCATCCCCACCTTGGTGGCCAATTATATCCCCTCATCTTGGGGCGTTTTCTTCCAGAGTGAGAACGGACTCTTGGGTGTCGGTCCCTTTCCGACTGAGGCGGAGGTGGACGCCGATTTGATCAACGCCGGCAAGCAAACGGTTACGGCCGTCGCGGGCGCGAGCTATTTTTCGTCAGCGGATTCTTTCGCCATGATCCGCGGCGGGCATGTGGATTTGACCATTCTGGGCGCCATGCAAGTGGATCAAGAGGGAAACCTCGCCAACTGGATGGTCCCTGGCAAAATGGTCAAGGGCATGGGCGGAGCCATGGACCTGGTCGCTGGAGCCAGAAGAGTCATCGTGGCCATGCAGCACATCGATAAGGACGGGCGTTCGAAGCTTCTGCCCCGTTGTGATTTGCCTCTGACCGGACGCCATTGCGTCCACCGGGTGGTCAGCGACTACGGCGTGCTTGATTTGGGCCGCGAGGGATTTGTGCTGCGGGAATATGCCCCCGACCTGACTCCAGACCAGGTTCTGCGCGCCACCCAGGGAAAAATTGTTTGCGCCGCCGATTGCCGACCCATGACCCTGTAGCTCCACTCCGTCGAGGGCGACGCAACGAAGGTCTGTCTGGTCGAGAACTGCCGGGACATTGTGACAGCCTCCGCGTGAGCTCCTAAAATGACAATATGAGCGGTGGAAAGCGGGTCGAGAAGGATCACTATCTATTTCGCGAAGGAGATCCTCCCGATGCCATGTATGTTATTAAGTCAGGCAAATTTGCCGTTTGTAAAACGAAAAACAATTCAGAAATCGTCCTTGCTGAAATGGGTCCGGGAGCCATGGTCGGAGAAATGGCCTTCTTCGATAACAAACCACGAAGCGCCAGCGTGAAAGCCATCAAGGAAGGCGACGTGATCATGCTTCCTTACAAGGCCCTCCATGCCCAATTCGCCAATATGCCAGAGTGGGCCAAAGCCATCATGCGAACGGTGAATGATCATCTTCGCAACGCCAACCGGCGGATTAAAGAGCTCGAGCGCGCGACCACTGACGACGAAGAGCTCTTTCCGCCTCACACCATCACCAAGCTTGTTTCGATTCTCAATTTGGTCGGCGAGCGCTACGGCACGTCCTCGCCCGAAGGTTTATCGATCCCCGGCGGAACTTTGCGCAATTACACCATTCAAATTTTCCAAGAGCCGACCCACAAAATGCAAAAGTTGATGAGTTCACTTGCTGAACAGGGACTGATGAAGATTGAGGAGCTGGGAGAAGGCCGCCAAAAAATCATTGTCAACCAACCCGAGGTGTTGTTTGGCTTTGTCGAATGGTACAACGAGTGGTTATTCAAGAAAGAAGCCGATCGCATTCTGGTCAAAGAAGAGGAATTGCGCGTCTACCGGGGCGCCCTGCATTTCGCAAAAAAGAAATTGGCCGATGAAAAAGGCTACGTCCGGGTCAACCTCACCGAACTGCAAAACGATTCCATGCGCGAACTCGGTTACTTGCTGAAGGTCGAAGAGTTGCAGCTGTTGGTGGCGGCCAAAATCATGACCGAACAGATGATGGAGACTAAGGGCATCTACGCCAACGTGCTCATTGCGGAGCTCGAGAAAATCGTGCCTTATTGGACAATTGTTTATACCCTCCGTAAGATTCGTAAATAGTGGCATCCATGGGTCATTTCGCCGGCATTGCGGTGCTGGAGTGAAAGGCCCCAGAGTCCGATTCCGCCACCTCAGTGTAAATATCAGCCAAGCCACCATACATCTGAGCCAAGATCGAATTCACGGCTGTGCCAGGCGACCGCGAGTCCGATGGTCCAAAAAATTTCGCTGCGACTCTCGCATATTTGGCGGCCATCTCAGCGTCGTCCTTGGGATTATTGCTTGTCGTCGATCTATTCCCAAAAAAATCGATGACTTCACGAAGAAGGGAATCGATGTCCTGGACAGCCCAAAAGGGGACTTGCGAATTCATCTCTTTCAGTCTCTGAAGGAGCCCCTCCTTTTTGCGCCTGACTTGGTCCATTTCGTCTCTGACCAAGACTCCTTTCTCATCCCTCATGTCCTCTTCATGGTATAGATCTCTTGCAAAATCCGGATCTTTAACCACGCTGATCAGGACGGGAGACCTCAGAAGAGTCCCAAGAATCTCCAAGGTATCTTCCAGATCTGAAAGGCGATAAGCCACTGTTACGAGAGCTCGGGCGAAGCGCGTGCTGCCTGCGACGGCGGGAAGTTTCTGAAGAACGTTGAGACTCAATTGCCGAAATTCATTTGTTTGATGGTGCCGATCGTAGAGAGCCAACGTGATAAGCCCAAACAAGAGTTCAGTATCGAGAGGGCCGGAAGACTCAGAAAATATTAATGAGTCGGCTTTTCGCTGAGTTTCGCTTTTTAACACTTGGACCTGTTGCGCACTCATCGACTTGGCTTGCATCGCCAGAAACTGTATATTGAAGCTGTCGGGGCCCCGCCGGGTCACCGCCTCCAGGTCTGAAATCGTAAGAAGTTGAGGCCGCAAAAGCTTCGCCAAAGCTTCTTTGACCGCCGCCTGGGTAACGCTGGTAGGGTTTGGTTCCACCGCCGGCTGACGTTTCTCGCGGGACGCTCTAGCCCTCGCGGCCTCGAGAAGGGTTACTGGATATCCGTTCCCTTCTTCTCTGACAGACTCGAGAACCTCCTCAAAATACCTTCCGTACAAAGCCGGGTGTCGGTATGAACCCACTAGAGATCGGCGACAGAAGATCCCAAAATTCGCAACCTGAATCAGTTCTTGAAAGTGCTGTTGCACCGGTTGCAATTCGCGATGGCTAATCAGCTGGTCGATTATCGCCTTCAGAATCGTATTGACTGAGAATATGTTTGGCCGAAAATCGGCCATGTTTGGCTGATAGAGTCGTGTTGTCCGAGAAATCCCTAACTCCAGAAAGTCCATAAGAAATTTTCGATCTTTCAGGGCGAACTCAGCAAGAACGGGCATTTTTGCCACAGCTTCAATGAACCTTCGCGGTCCCGAGATGTCGGAGGAGCGAAAAGCAATATGACCGATGGATCTCAGCAAGTCGTGGTATTGGGAAATTGCTCGGGGGTCCGAAAAATGTGAGATCATCTCGATCCCCGTTGCAAGAGCAAATCGAGTTCGATGTTTTTCATCTATTCGATTCAATTCTTCCAATTTCTTAATAACCGCTTCGGTGTCTAAGGGTTCGCTTTTTGGATCCCTTCTTTGCTGCCAAGCATACCCATTGGGATTCCTTGCGACATCCGGATTCTCAATGAGACTCGCCAGACGATTGGCTACAGGTCGAATCATACGGCGATGATAAAGCTCATCGTCGAACACTTTGTAACAATAAGTGGGGGCTAATCCCCATGCCTGGCGCTCCGAGGTAAAGAATTGCAGCGCCACAAAAACCAGGATCAGGCTCGAAATTCTTTGGATTCTTGAGATTCTTGAGCAAATAAAAAAAGAAAACGAACCAGTCGCCTGATCACAATTCTGATGGTTTATCATCGCATTTTCCTCGGTTGGTTCATCAGTGGTCCCTTCGTTGTTGCCTCGGCTGGTCACTCGCTTGCAGCCTGGACGTTACCGGATGGTGAGAGCCATTCAGTTGACTTTAAAATTTAAGCGAAGTGCCAAGCCTATTAGCATGGCCAAAAAAACCGGGCACCCCAAAAATGCGCTGATGAGAACTTTGGGCAACAAATGGGAAATTTTTAACCATGACTGGCGATAACTAAAGTGAACCTAATGAATCGTAGAAATATTTTTTATCAGACCCGCTCCAAAAGCAAGCAACCAGTCAAAAAAGCACTGGGCCCTATTGGTGCGAATTCAGACTCGCAAGAATCTGCTGCACCTCCACAAGGGAGTACTGCAACTTCTCCATGATGAATGGAAATGGATTGGCTTCGGCGTCCTCGGCTTCCAGTTTCCTATCGATGAGATGAAGTCCAAAATTCATTCTTTCGCGGACGCCACGCGTGGACGCTTTTTCTTCGTCCGTTAGCACTTTCCTGGAAAATAGCGGGGGGTTCTTGACAACGCCCAAGTTTCTTCCGGTGAAAGGATAAAGCCCGCCAATCGGTTTCCCTTACCGTTGTACATCATTTGCAGCAAATAGGACATGATGCGGTCGAATTCGAGCCCCGCCGAAAGCACGCGAGGAAATCTGAATCCTTGATAAATATCCAAAGCCTGGGCCGCCCGCTTAAGATGCTTGTTCACCTCTGTGGCGGCGGAATTCATGCGGTGGACCCGTTGTTGCTGCCTGGATTCGCGTTGCTCGGCGGTCTCCCCGGCCGTTTCCCCGGCGCTTTCCGTGCCAAAAAATCCACGTGCCGCCCTGAACTCCCGGTCAAAATGTTCAGCGAGGAACAAATGAGAATTCACGTACAGCAAAAGAAACAATTCGGAGTACCTGTCAGTCGAAGGCCTGTCCAATTGGCGAAGAGCCGAGAACCCCGCTTGAAGTATGTCGGCGCCCATTTTGTCGGTTTTTTCACGACTCCGTAATGCTCCGGCAAAAGTCGTCAAAAAGCTGGTCGGCATTTGGCCGGGGAAGGCCTTTAAAAAGGCCTCGGCGATCTCAACTGAATACAAGCCGCCGAGTCCGTGATATAAAATTTCAGGCAGCAGCTGCGCCTCGCGCTTCGGGACCCCTTGGGTTTTGGCGCTCAAATCGAATATCAGTTGATCGATCCAAGGCAAAAGCGTCTTCGTTCCGTTGACATGGTCATAGCGCAATAGCGCACGGAAAGCGTCAGTGACCAATGTGAGATCTGGCGAGCCGATGCGCATGAGGAGCCGCTCAAACAAACCTTTCCTCTTTGGGTCCAAATAGATCTCCAAATAAGTCGCGAGGTGATCCACGTCCTGAGAGGTGAATTCAGCGCGAAAGGTTTCATCGTCCCGATTTCTCAGCTGATTGTATTTCGTGGCGGAGATTCCCGCCCGGCCGAGCGAATCAAGGAGAAACTCACCCGTGGCGGCTTCGCTGCCCACGCTCGCCTCAGCCGTCACGCCTGCCGCTGTTGGCGCTGAGTCGTGCACGGCTTCGCACCTGACGACCGCGGCTCCCTTCGCGACGGGCCGAGCCCCTCCAGAGTTGGCCGCCGCGCCAACTTGCACGTCAAAAAAAGAACCCAACGCAATAATGCCAATGAAAGAAACCGAGCCAATGAAAGAAACCGAAACCTTTGCATTCATAACTCCCCCTCTCGTGCCCGTGGCGTCTGCGGAGGTGCCGACGGAGCCGCCTCGGGCGGCGGAGCTCGTCAAGCCACCGACTTGGGCGGTGAAGCCCACGCACCCGGAGCGCCCTATTTGGGGCAGTCCTCCGGCGCGGCAAAAGGCCGCAGTTCAGAATTGCAGATATCATATTCACTGCGAACCCAATTGTCGCCGCGATAGGCGCGAACAAGCGCCGTCATCGCCGGCTTAAATAGCGGAACGTGCCAGTAGCGAAAGCTCATGTGTTGCTGGATCGCTTCCTCATTGGTCTCCCCCATCTTTTCGATCGCATAAATGGCGGTGGCAGCGCTTGTACGATCGGATCCCGTTCGACAATGAATAAGAATGGGATATTCGGCATTTTTCAAAAGGTCAAGATAAGCCACCAACTCACTTTTTGCGGGCACATGCTCCGCCGTCCACCATAGAGCGTTGAACTGGACATGTTTTCGCGCCAGCAGCTCCACCTGCGGCTTGTACCAAAAAGCGCCTTCAGGCGCGCCCCGCAGGCTGATCACCGTGCGAATTTTGTAGCGGTCGATGAATTCCTCAAGCTCCTCGGGTGTCAGCTGCGCCGACCGGTAAAACCGGCCGGGGTCCACCTCGTAAAAATTTTCGGTGATGCGAAAGACGGAGTAACGGATGAGGGCAAGCACGAGCAGCAGAAAGAGACCCAGCCCCACCAGCCACTTTATCAAGCGCGATTTTGACCGCGATTTTGACGGCCATTGGAGCTGCGGTTTGAGCCGCGATTTTGGCCTTTCAGACGTTGCGTCGATATTCGCCTCCAACGGCAAAAAGAGCTTGTGTCATTTGAAACAGAGTACAAACTCGCGAGGCGCGAAGCAAAGCTTCAAAAATATTTTCCCCGGCCAAGGCCGCCCTTTGCAAGTCGCGCAACGCCTCGGCGGAGCCGGATTGGTGGCGATTGCGAAAATCGTTGACGTGGTCCAGCTGCTGCTCCTTTTC
>PSRN01000319.1 GCA_003176075.1 Bdellovibrio sp. | reverse complement strand
CCTTCGGGCTCGCGCCGCAATCTGACTCAAAATCCGCAGCGCATGAAAAGTAAAAGTTAATTTGTGGAGACCCCAAAGCAGGATCGCCGTCTGATTGTGCAGGAACTTATGATACCATCGTGAGGTAATGAATTCCGGAATGATCACAGTCACAAATTCACTGTCGACCGATCTTTCGATATCGTCGATATAGTCTAGGATCGGTTGTATCACTGATCGGTAAGGTGACGGCAGGACTTCAAGTTTTATCTCCGGAAACTTATGGTTCCAGTCTTGCGCCAGTCGTTGCGTGGCCCCTTTGTCCAAATCCACATAACATGCGCGCACTTCCTTTGATATGGATCGCCCGGATGAGATCTATTGCTTCTTCATTTCAGCAAAACAAGCCTTCACGTCTTTTGCTGCCGCGATAAACGCCTGCAACTTGGCGGAACAGTCATCACTGGGATCCGCGTCTTTGAAATCGTGACTCCAAGCCTCAATGCACTGATTGAGATTCATTCGTGCTTCGTGTTTGGATACTTTCTTCTCTTTGCAGGGATGACCTTTGGCGGGAGTCGCGCCGCCCGTCTTAGGCGCGTCCTCGGCAAGCGCTATGAATGACGAAGTTAAGACGATCGCGGTGACCAAAAGTTTTTTCATATGCATCTCCTAGCGTGGGCGGCGGAGCCGTTACGGGTTTTGCTCAAGTCTCTTAGGGCTAGATTGATCAAAGGATATTTGACTGTCACGAAAAAAAACGATGAGTCCCTGGGGACTCATCGGTGGCTGGAAATACTGTGGTTAGGTGATTTGAGTGGAAACAGGTCGATTCATTCCTATGAAGGCTAATTAGCTAGTTATTGGGAGCCCCCGCTCTGATCCATTGTAGCACGGCGTTTGCTTCCTGCGGGCTTGTATAGACCGCCATATCGCCAAGCATCGCCTGATAGATCGTGCTTGCGCTGGGGTTGCTGGTGTTCACATAAGTCATGATCGCGCTGTAGCTATCCAACGCAACTCCACCCGCCGGGGACGCGGCCGTGTGACAGGTCGTGCACTCGGCCTGGATAATATTCCTGTTGAGCCAGGTGAAAGTTGGAGCCTCCACAATTGGTGTAGGAGACGGTGTCGGAGTAGGAATAGGAATTGGAGTAGGAATTGGAGTCGGTACAGGTGTAGGAATTGGCGTAGGAACCGGCGTTGGGAGGGGCGTTGGAATAGGAGTCGGCACAGGAGTAGGAACTGGAGTCGGTACGGGAGTCGGTACAGGTGTAGGAATTGGAGTAGGAACTGGTGTTGGAAGTGGCGTTGGAATAGGAGTCGGCACAGGAGTAGGAATGGGAGTGGGCACAGGTGTCGGGACAGGAGTCGGCTTCGGAGTAGGAACCGGTGTAGGCACAGGAGTAGGAACCGGAGTAGGAACCGGTGTCGGCGTGGGAGTCGGAGTTTTGTTGCAATATTGGTGAATGATATGGTGAAAATGCTTCATCCCGTGGTCAATATCGCCCTGGTGAAAGTAAGACGCGATAGCCACAACGTCACCATGTGAGCAAATGTGGCGTCTCTCCATATTATATGCCACTGTCACAACTTGATTCATGCGTGCCGTGGTTCGACGATCATCGTCATCAGATTCAAAAGCCGATTGGATACTGGCGTGATAGCGGCAAAGGCGAAGGCAAGTTTCGTCGGTGCTTCGACGTTGACTTGCGTGTCCACTGCGTCCCTTTCCACCGTCACGGTTATCGTGGTCATCCCGGACTTGATGTCCATAGGCGTGACCGTTATTGCTAACATCATCGCCGTGGCCATAGCCCTGATCATCGAGACTAGCGCAGTCGTCCCCGTCCTGATCCCGGCCCTGATCCCGGTCGTCCGAACCGTTCTGGCAAGACCGAGGGGAGCCGGCATCAGTCGCGGAACATCCAGCATGGGGAGAGGCGACGTCGGTCGCGCCACAAGATGATGATGATGATGATGATGAGGAGGAGGAGGAGGAGGAGGAGGAATGAGCTGCCACAGTTGAAGTCACTGCCAGTAAAATAAAGAAAGGCAGTGCCAGCGCCAAAGCCAGGCGAACCTTGATTCCGCCAATTCCATGGAATCCATTTTTTAGATGATGCCGAGGATTCACAGCGCCCTCCTTTGTGAAGACCTCGACATTAGTCTTGCAGTTACAGGGCCACCTTAGACCCGATCACTTCTTTGCAAATTGTCGAAACAGGCTCGTCTGTGAACTCCCTCAACAATTTGAACGAAATTCATTTCATGGGTCCTTCACGGGCCTTGGCCTAACCGGGACGGCGTCGCAGGGCCTTTTCGGGCGCGACTATTGTGTTGCCCGCCGAGCTGAAAGCCGGTGTCCCGATCCATCGTCTGCCACCCTGAAAGCTCTATTTTTTGGCGAATATTCGTACAAGTTATGTAGTGCAGGGATCGATGCGTTTTCTATTGATGATCACCTTGGCCAAAGAGAGAATTCTCCACCGGAGCCTCCGCAGAGCCCGCTGATCCGGCGTTGGCTGCCAAATCTTTTTTCAATCAAGAACCTCCACGAGCGACCAATTCATCGCAAGGTCTTGTGATTTGTCCCGGTGTGAAACATCAAGACAGCCGCCAACATCACTTTCCCTGGCTGTCTCATTTTCGCATGGGAGGGAACCCGCAATTTCCAGGTCTTGTTGGATCGCTGCCGAGGGCCTTGTTTTCACATCGGAATCAGACCCTGGAGCCCGCTTTGCACAGGTAGCGGATTCGTGGGGCCCAAAAAATGAACCTGAACCTGAACATGGGATGGCAAGTGAAAATAAATCCGAAATGGAAAATCCGACTGCGGTTGTTGCACGGATCAGCCGGACTTTTCGCGTTTTTTCTTCTTCCGGTCATATTCGAGAATTGCAATCCGACGCAGTTTTCAACCGCCACTCCTTCACCGGGGTCCGCTGATTTGTCGACAACGACCACGACTGAGCCGAACACGCAGGGCACAGGGAACTTAACGACCGGCACGCCAGTTCCGACTCCTTTTCCAACTGCCCCGACAGTGAAAGCCACCGGCTCTTTCTACGCCTCCGATGCCGTTGGTCAGCTTTACGTTTTTGACGTCGACACTTTACGACTCCAGCAGGTTCTTACGACGACCTATAATGGGCAAGTGGTCGTATTTAACGGCCTTTCCTTTGATGGCGCCGGCACGCTTTATGGTATAACGGTCACGGATCGGGTCCTCACCATCAATCCGCAAACGGGAGCCTGCCAACTCGTCATTCCAAATCTTTCTGCTGGCCTCACGGGTTCCGTCGGTTCGATGATTCCCATTCTCGGGTTCTCCATTCTGCCCAACGGCCGTTATTTGAGCGGTACGGGAGATTCAGTGATTTCCGTGGATCCTTCGAACCTGTCATACACCACTTTGGTGCCCGCCAGCGCCGGCTACAACTCTCATTTGAGCGCCACGATGGATGGAGGAGACCTGAGGTATCTCCCGAATGGTCGGATCTATTGGATCGTTGCCAACGCAAGTTCCAGGATATGCAGAACCTACGGCGGACCGGGCAACCAGACGTTGGTCGAGATCGACCCGGTGAGTGGCGTCGTGACCGAGATTGGCTGCCTGACTGATCCGGATATCCTGGGATTTGGTTTCTCGCACGGCACTTTGTATGGTTTCACCTATGAGGGAGATTTCATTCAAATCAATCCCGCGACGGCGCAAACGAAATTGATTACTAACGTCGGCGCGTCCTTCCTTTCGGCGACGGGAAACCCTGCTTTTTGGCAGTGACGATGCACTAGCCAGACTAGTGCATCGCCTACCCTGAAGCCCGTTCCTTTGATTGGACGTAATTTTCGCGGATCCAAAGGCGGATCGATTTCAAGAGATGATCCCGCATACCGAACAGAACCATGTAAATAACAAACTCCCCGTTCTTCCCTTCGACGGCCTCGCAAGCGTAGCAAGTTCCGAGAATCTGGGGGACTCCCAAAATAAAGGGCTGCCAAAGGACAAACTCGCGGAAAGTTCCGATCGACAGTTCGCGGCGGTACCTCATGGTCATGGCGGCTTCCGAGATTTCCTCAATTTCAATGGGATTGGCCGCCTTGATTTTCGCGTTCAAGGTCTTTTCAACGATGCTGAATGACTGATCGATCAACTTGAGGCCTGGAACCCGCCGGACGAGCTTTTGCAAGAAGTAACCCCGATCGACGGGGTTGATAAAAACATCTTCGAAGCCTTCGGCGTAGTGCTTGAGCAGGTCTTCGGTGAGCGGCTGTTCCGAAATCAGAAAGGTGGGGGGAGCGCTGGTGAGTTCCAAACTCATCAATCGTTTGAGGGATTCCCAGGAGGACAAATTTTTGGGGTCGATATCACGGGCGTTGGCGAAAAGAGCCGCGATGCTCGACTTAAACCTCCGCTTCCCGCGCAACAACTCAAGTCGCTCCGCGACCCCCGTCTCGGAAATAATGATTTTACCTTTCTCGCGGCTCACGTCGATCACGCCAGACTGTCCGTTGTAATTTGTAATTACGGTAACCTCTGTTTCAGCTCCCAGGAGCCAAAGACCTAAAGCTTTGAGATCCTGGGGTTGGAAAAACTTTGAGAGATTGCTGTCCTTGAGCGGCTCGCCCCACAAGGTTGCGTCGCTCGGATCGCACTCTCTAACAAAAAAATCACGGCTGATTTCCACATCCTTGATCGTGGCGTAGTTGAAAATATTGCTTTTGCACTTCGCCGGCATGTTGAGCTCGTCTTCAAAAGCCTTCATATTGAGGAACCGGGAAATTTCGCAACCGCGCACTTTCCGTCGAAGGGTGCCGGCGATGGATTCGAATTCATTGTCACGCGGTTCGATGATCACGAACGCCGGATGAGAGACCGGATTTTTCGGCGCGGGGAAAGGTTTCTCGACAAACCCTCCTGAGTCTTTTACGCGAACCGCCTTGCGGATACTTGAGATTTGGGTGGGGTCCAGGCCGAAGTAATGAAATTCAAGCTCGAACTCTTCCGGGGCCTTGGGGTGAGGACCGCAGCGGACCAGGCGGGCGTACACCCAATTGAGACGTTCGCTGTTGAACGTCTGCCCGTAGTATTTTGACACGAGTCCGGGGGTGAATTCCCTCCGCGAGCGAGAAGTGAAGCCAATATCCGTCATCTTCTCAACCCGAACGTTCTTAAGCATTTCAATGGTTGTGTCGGCCCGTTGATAAGTAAGGCCGAATTCGGAGGGGGGGACCCGGCCCGCCAGCGCGTAATTGATGTGTTCGCGCAGAATCAGCTCATCAAAAGGCATGAAAATGACGTTGGCGACGATCGGATGTTCGTACCCCTCGATGCGAAAAGTGGGGTCGTCAAATGCGGTCAAAAGAAATTGCACCGGCTGCTCGGCGGTGCACAAGTTCTTGCGAATAAATAGATCCTTAATCCTTTCGAGAAGATCCATTCGGTTAGGGCCGAAGAACTCCGCCCGCGTGATCAGCAGTCGAACGCGGCTCGTGTCATTTTTGTCGTCCTCATCCTCGGTCCAAGACCTTGCACCTTGGGCCATGATCTCTTTAAGCCAGTTATAGAACTCTTCAACATTGGCAAAAAGTTTCGTGCCCAGCAGTGGATTAATGTCTCTCAACGCCTTCTGCAATTGGTACCGCTGGTGATGTTCGTTTTCGAGGATGAAGACGTAATCCATTATTGTTTCAGTATAATCGGCCAGGGACGGTTTTATACTAGACCTT
>PSRN01000103.1 GCA_003176075.1 Bdellovibrio sp. | reverse complement strand
TTTGTCCCAGCTGAACGGGCTTGGCCATAAGCCGTCCATCCTCGTGAACAAGGTAAGCGAGGTCGCCGTGACCGGTATGAAGAACCGAACTCTCGGGAATGGCAGTGACATTCTTGAGCACCACTTCAATGTCCCCGCTAAAGGTGGTTTCCGATATCAATCCGCGGGGGCCTTTGCTGATCTGGCCGACCACACGAATGGTCCTGCTGGTGGGATCGACAATGCTGTCCACCGACCCGATGTGACCCACGATTTCAGTGTCTGGCGCGAAACTGCTCGTGCCGCGAAAGGTGAGACCGGGTTTGACGTAACGAACATCACTCTCATAGACTTGAAACGCCACGGTGGAGGGTGAAATGAGACGCCCCGAAATTGGAATATGTGAAGTCAGATCCATTTTTTCAACGGCAATCTTCCGCACTCCCGAAAGTCGCAACTGGTCAGGCGAAGCCGAGACCATCGCACGATGGTCCAGCTCTTGCGCGTCTGCGGAGGTGCCGACGGAGCCGCCTCGGGCGGCGGAGCTCGTGAGGCCTCCGATTTGGGCAGCGGCGCCAACGCCGTAATCCTTCACTGGCACCAGTTTCATATGACAGATCGGGCATTCGCCGGGCTTGTCGGCGTGAATCTGCGGATGCATGGGGCATGTCCAGTAGGGCACGGCCAAAACAACCTGAACGAAAAAAACATGAACGAAAACAACGACGACAGCCGAAACAATCGCGACCTTCTTCATTTTGGATCTCCCCCTGATTTCTCTGCGGAGCCGCCAAGGGCGGCTACTTGGGCCAGTTCGGCAATGACTTCTTCGTACTGTTCACGCAGCTCCAGGGCCTTGAGCTTGAGATCAGGAAATGCCTCCATCGCTTCCCGATGGTCTTGCAATGTTTCCATATCTCGCGGCGCCATATTATGGATAAGACGCATTCTCTTTTCCGCCCGGGGCAGTAGTTTTTCGTGAAATTGCTCGATCTGAACCTTCAGGGATTCGGCCTTGGACAGGAGACTTTCACGCTTTGTTTCAATCTGCCGTTCTTCCTGGGCCAAAAGAAATTCAAATTGCATTCTTTCCGCGGCGGCTTGGCGACTGGCCGCCTTCGGCTCCCAAAATAAAAGAAACGGCAGCGAAACTCCGATCATCACTTCGGAGAATTTTGGATTCATGGGTGTGCCGCCCATTTCCCGGTAGCGAAGATTCAAATCCGGAAACCAAGAGGAACGCGCTTCACTTTCACGGGCTTTGGCCGCTTCCAGCTGAAATTTTTGAACCTTAATTTGGCTGATGGCCTCCAGGCCCCCCGGGCGCGGGAGAGGGGAAAGTGGAACCTCGCGAGCGACGGGTCTAAAATTTTTTGCATTACGATCGAGAATCTCAGCCATTGCTATTTGCCTTTCCCGGCGCTCTTGCTCGCTTTGAGTGATTTCGTTTTCCAGGAGGTCTTGCTCTCCCTCGGCCTTGATCAGATGAATTTTGAGAAAGCTATCGGATCGGGTCGCCGCCTGGGCCAGTTTTAAGTGCAATGCAATGGCGCCTTTTTTTTCCCGCAAGAGCATCGTTCGCTCTTGCGCCTTCCACAGCTTGAAATAGAGAAGTTTTGCATTGGCCAGAACCTCCCGCTCTTTCACATTTCGCATCGCCGTTTTGGCCTCGGCCGCAAGAATTCGCGCTGCATGGTCACTGGACAGCTTGGTCGGAAAGGGAATCGTCTGGCTCAGCTCAAACCCATTGGCCTGTCCGCTTTGGTCTTTGAGTTGTGTCACCCCCACCATCGGCGGCGGAATTGCGACTTCAGAGGCCCCCTCCGTGGCCGCCTTGGCGGCGGCTTCTTCGACCTTGATTGAAAGATTTTGGCTGTGAACTTCGCTCAAGAACTGGTCGAGCGCCATGGATTCCTCCCCCCTTGCCTCCTCAACCACCAGCAATGCGACTGGCAGTGCGGCAGACAATGCGACCGGCAATGCGACTGACAATACATTTATCGACAGGTTGGATTTCATCATTACATCCCCATACGAAAAAGGAGCCGCGTTTGTGACAAAAATTTATCCTATTGAAAATACTAGAGTTTTTGACATAATCAACCTCGTTCGTCACAATCTTATGGAGTCTGCCGTAAATAAGGATATGTCTGCGGAGGTGCCGAAGGCACCGACTTGGCTAGGGGCGAAACGTTGACCAATTTTTCAGACGAGGAACTGATGTCACATTATCAATCGGGTGATGTCAGAGCATTTGAATGTCTTTACGAACGACATGCCGGCCGGGTGCTGCGGTTTTTGCGGAAGAAAACAAACCCGGAAAGCGCGCACGATTTATTGCAGGAGGTTTTCCTGAAAGTTCATCGCTCACGCCACCAATATTCCGCGCAATATCCGTTTTTGCCTTGGCTTTTTGCCATTACCCGAAACGCCCTTGCTGATTTGGCGCGACTGAACGAAACAAAAGTCGCGCGCAACTCAATTGCGGATTTGGAAATGCTGGAAGTCGCGATTCCCAGCCAAGAAGCATGGACCGAAGAGCTGTCGTTGGCGTTGAAGTGTCTGCCGACCCATCAGCGGCGCGCGATCGAGCTGAGATACCTCAGCGACTGGACGTTCGAGAAGATCGCCGAGGATATAAAAACGACGCCGCTCAACGTGCGCCAAATCATCAGCCGGGGAATAAAGAAACTGCGTTCGGCTCTTGGAGGCTCTCGTGGGTAGAATTTCCGAAAAAGAATGGATTGAGGATTTTCAAGAATTTGTTCATGGCGAGGGCGAGGGAACCCCCGTCCCCAAGCATATTTCGAGAGCCATCTTGAATCAGGTGCATCGCGACCTCAACCCCTCGGCCTGGCTTGTTTTTGCAAAGCTCCTTACAGTCCATGCGATCGTCGGCACCTTTTCGGTTTTGATTTGCAACCAATTTGGTATCAATCCTTTCCAAACCAATTTTTCATTGTCCGATTATTTTATGAAATTTGGACATTCGACCTGCATGGTGATTTGTGGAGCTCTGTTCATCGGTTTGAGTGTCCTATTTTGCAGAAACCTGATGGGTCCCGAACAGTTGCGAGTTCTTAGAAAAAACGCATGGCTGCAGGTTTTTGGCCTCAGTCTGATTTCGCTCGGATCTTTCGCTGCTCTGGGGGCAAGCCTCACCCTTGCGATTTCCTCTTTGTGGTTTATCGGCGCGATGGTTGGCGGAACTGCAATGGCGTTGATACCCCGAAGGGCTTGAAATCCCCTGAAAACTGTTGCTGCACTGAATTTTCTCAAGCACTGTGGGTTTGTTTTCCATAGGCCGACGTAGTCGATAAGGTAAAGGAACGTCCACTTTGTGCTGAAGCTTTTTTTTCATTTTTCGGGTCTTGTCATCATCGCGCCGCTGGCATTTGGTCTCCACGCAAGGGCTCAAGAGGCGGCCTGGTCCCCACTGAGCTGTTCGGAAGCGCATCGACGGCGGGTTTTCCATCCTCTTAAGGAACAGCCGCTTGCTGAAATGGACTTGCAGCAAGAGTTGCGGCGGCGAAAGCTGGCAAGGGCTCTCCTGCTCTCGCGAATTGTTGAAGCGTGGAGCAAGAACGAAGCCTTTTTTGACACGAGCCCCGCGCGGCTCGATGGCCAAGTTCTCATGGATTTGGCCGATTTCAATGAGGGGGAGTGGAGGGTTGAAGAATCTTTTATCGCGCAATATCCTGGCGTTCCTGCGACCTCTATCAAAAGCGCTCTCCGGATATTGCGATCAGCCGGTGCCGTGGATTGGACCAGCAAGGATACGGTTCAAATTGTTCGTCCCCGCCATCCGGTCAGATTACGGATGCGCATCCTGGAGTTCTTTGAGAATTGTTTCAGGAGAGCCGATTTGTCAGTGGACCTCGATTGGGTCCAACTCAAGGAATTGGTGAAAGTCCTCAACCAACAGGGTGAGCGATGGCGAGAGGCATTGAGGCAAGCCAATACAAATGCGGCGATTGGCCGTAATGACGAGATCCACGTTTTGTCTTCAATCTTGCTGAAGGATGGAATGATTTTCGCGGGCAAAGGGAAAAAAGGGGGCCGGCTTGTTAAAGCGGTTCCAACGGAATTGCGGGACGCGATTCAAAGACTGGTGAGCGCGGGAATTCTTGCGAGAATCAGGGAAGAAAAGGAAAACCGGCTGCGAATTGTCCTTCCCGACCACCACTACCCAGTTTTCTTAAACTATTTTTTCGGAGAAGGTTCGCCTTCGAATTTGGTCCTGCAGTGGAATGACGGGGTCTCAAAACGCAGGGCTGACGAAGGGCCGGCCGCACAAACTGATGGCAGTATGAAATTCATCGATCGAGCGGCATCGGACTTAAAGTTGGCTCGTACTTTTTCCCTCCTTCCACTATTCAGTGCGTGGCAGAAATCCGGCCAGGTCTATGACACCAGTTATATGCGCTTGTCCCGCGTTTTGATGGAGCATTTTGCTATCCTTGATCCGCTAACCAGTCAGAAGGAGGACCAGCTTTCGCAAAGCCTGCCGGACGCTTTTCAAGCATCGTATGATCCGCAAAGGGAGTTTAAACTTTTGGTCGACAACGGTGTTCTTACAACCAAAGGAACAGGTGAGCAGAAGCAATATCAAGCGCTTGACATCCAAGATCTCAGAAAAATTTTTATGGATTTTTATAACGAGCGAATTGTTGCCGCCGGCAGGTCAAAGTTGTTGGATTGGGAAAAAACAAAGCAATTGATTTTTTTTCTCAGGGAGCAGGACAACAGATGGACCGACACACTATTGCAGTTAGGTATTTCCCCTGAAGTCCTCAATCGGCGGCTGGAGCCTATCCTATTGCAATTGGCTTCGTTCCCTGATGGTTTAGTTTTCAGGGGGAATCTTGAAGATCAGACGTTTGAACAAATTCCCGATCCAACCGGACTTAACGCAATCAAATGGGCCGTTCTGGAAATGGAGCAGCAAGGGCTGCTTCAGCTTGTCGAAGAACGCGGAGGATTAAAGCGCTTGCGGCTGAGCAGGGCTTCTCTTCGACACTTGGATAGCTATTTCTTTGGGCGCGGTTCTCCGGCTTGGCTGATCAAGGGCCTGGAAAACCCGGCCATGCCACCCGATTCGGCGAAATAGAATTTCATGAACCGTCTCAAAATGATAATCAAAAAGACCACCGTCGACGCGGATGGGATCCAACAAGCCCAATCTTCGCGGGAACTTCGGAGCGGATGAATCCGACATGAATTATGGACCAAGACCGCGTTACCCGCCCCGGATTGTTTTTTCCATCTTTATGGCTGGCATCTTCTTCCCCGAAACCAAGGTATGACTGATACGCGCAATTTCCTTGTATCCTTGAGTCTTATAAAAGCCCTCTGCCGAGAGAGACGCGTGCATTTGCAATTTGGCGAGGCCTCGATTTCGCGCTTCGATTTCCACCCTGTGAAGAAGCATTCGCCCGACGCCATGGCGGCCAAATTTCGGGTCAACATAAACCGCTCGAAGTTCAAATTCTGCAGGAACAATCGACGCAAACCCAGCGACCTCGCTGTTGACCCAAGCGACAAACATGATCTCCTTTCCTGAAGAAATGGCTTGGATCAGTGCCTTGGTTCGCTGCTGAGACGGCACTGGTGACCACTCTTGGCAAATTTCTTTCGAATAAAATTGAGCTCCAGTGCTGTGGACGGAGTTGAAGTGAACGCGAACGAGCTCTGGTGCGTCCTCGACCCGTGCGGGCTTGATGGAGATTTCCATGGTTGATGTTAACTCCTATTGCTAAGTTGGTCACCAACGAAAAAATTGATGAAAACAGTTTCCGAATTTTTCCGTTGCAAGGGACTAAAACCGACGTTTCACCAACTTCGCAATTCATTCGCTAAAGTTGGGTTGAGAATTCCTTTCTGGACCTGCATCCTCACGAATGGTAGGAATTTCTTGGATGAGATTCCTTCAATTTGCCTTGCTTCATTTAGCTCTCTCGACCGCATTTGCAGAAAAGGTCCCCATGGCAACTCTCTTTCACATCGTTTCTCGTACCGATTGGAAAACACATTCCGATGGAAAATCGTATGTCCCTTCTTCACTGACCAAGGAGGGCTATATACATCTTTCAACCAACGAACAGGTGCTCGGGACCGCGAACCGATTTTTTAAAGGTCAGAATGATTTGTTGCTCCTGGAACTTTCCATTCCGGCAGACGATCCAAAGTTGAAGTTCGAGAGCACGGAAGGCGACAAAAACGATCGAAGCAGCTTCTTTCCCCACTATTATGGAAAGCTCAAGATCAACTCTGTCAGGCGAATTCTGATTCTGGAGCCAAGTCCAGACGGCAATTTTGCATTTCCGTCGAAAAACTATGAACCGTGAGCCGCTTACTTGCCGGTGGAACCGTTACCACCTATAGTTGTGACGACGACTCCGACGCCTGCGCAACTGCCCGGGTCAACGTTTACTGTGAGTTCGTTCCTTAGCAAACTCTTACAATCTACCCAAAGCCATGGAAACGCGGCAATAATCGAAATGGGGGCTGTTCATGGTTGCTGCATTTTCTACCGTATTTTCTACAGTATTTCTGTTCAATATAGCACTCAGTCAGGAGATGGCCGCTTGGCGACCGGTGGGTTGCTCAATCGCGAAAAATTCCATCTATCAGATGCTTAACTTTACCATCAACGAGCCAAATTCGCGGTCGTTTGTTTTGGGAAAGGATACCGGCAAAGAGGACGTCTTGATCGAGGAAAAAAACGGATCCTGCAAGCGCATCACTTTTCCAGCATCAAGTTTAAAAATTGATTCTGCGGGTCTCAAGCTCAAACTGGACAAAGCGTCACTTCTCATCGGCAAAGGTGGCCGAATCGAATGGCTGGAAAATGGCAAAACTCTGGAAGGACGCGCACAAACCATTGACTTGGGCATTGCGGATATCAGCCAAGAAGTTGCAGTCTATGGTGCTTGCAGTTCCTTTTTGGTTCAGTCGAATTCCGGTTGTTCGCAATTCATCGACTTGGTGAGCGCTCAGCACTGCCCTCGTTGGCCGAGTATTGAGGAATGGCACCCTCAACTTTCCCAGGCTGAAAAGGACTTACCTGGGGGTACGGCTCTTCTCTATGACTTCAGACACTCCCCTCGAAGAAGCCTCAGCCTAGAAACTGAGAAAATGCTTGAATCCGCTTGCGAGGACATTCGGGTCGTTCCTTTGAAGCCCGATCAAATCCCGCTACAGATCCGACCGTTGTCTCTTGCTCATCGTTTGCCACTCATCGGGGATACGGTTTGGGTTCGCGGTTATATCCGCACCGACCGTCCTGTCGTTTTAAAGTGCAGGTATGCCGGTATTTCCCGCGGCGCCGAGACAGGAAAGAATGAATGCCCGGGAGGTAAGACTGTCAGAGAAGGGGCAATCCACAATATGGATTGCGAGTATCCTCTCTTTGGAGTGGAGTCCGGAGTCGACCCGTGCGCTTCCATTTTAGAGGGCATGTCAGGCGGTCCAGCGACGGTGATGGAGAACGGAGATGAACGGGCGTTTGCCGTCATTTCGAGCGCGAGTTTTCGGTGTCCGCAAGAGCAAGCCGGTGGCAAGACGTGTACGATAAGTATCGGCGCGAGAACGATGAGTCAACTCAACCAAAATTGTCAGAACGGCCTGTCGCCCTCTTTTGGCTCTAATTTGCCGCGAGCAGCTGGCATTGAATTTGGTGAATGGACAACGAAGCCCGATCAAGCTCGCGGTGAACCCATAACCTTTAGATACTCAAAAGACGGATGTGGTCGAATCATCTCGAAACAACCTCAAGACGACAAGATTGTTCCCAAGGGCTTCAGATGAGCCACGCGTAGCTTTTCATGCATGATCGCCGACACAGTTGCTTGCAGAATGAACTTCCATTCTTGGCGCCATGCTACTGCAGCAAATATTCGTGAATAATTTGCTCCGGGGAAACTCTTGAGTCGTTGATCGCGCTTTCAGGCACCGCCGGAACGCGCTCCGATCCTGAATCTATCGGCAGTTGCTCCACCTTATAAACATCAAGCTCTGACTCTTGAAAACGAATCAGACGGCTCCCTTCCCCGAAAATACGGCTCAAAGGATCCAGGATAGGCACTCCAATCTGAGTGAAATAAATGTTCACTTGCTGCCCGGAGAGCATGGTCAAAACGGCGTATTTGGCCAACCTCTCATCGGGGATGGACATGGCCGTGAAATCTCGGCCGCGATCGCCGGCCTGAAAAATCACCTCCCATGTTTTGATGATCGGCGAACCGTAATGACTGATCGAAACGAAGCGGCCTGCTGAGGATCCCCTGTTCAGCCAATTCAGTGACCCTTTTACAACTTCCATTTGCATCGGCTGAAAATTTCTCGGTTTGAGCGTAAAGGACTCCATCCACTCGAAGCTCGTTTCCAAAAATGGATCACGGATGCGACGTTGAAAATACTGGGTCAGCGCCAGGTGGCCTTTGAACTTTCTAATCGTTGGCAGTTCGGATCTGGTACCGCTGAAATGAAATGGTGAAATTTCCATTTCATTCCTTCTGATCCAAGCCGCCTTTTCCTCCTCCAACTGCGCCAGCTGAACTGCGCTCATATTTCGTCGCGGATTGAAATCAGGCATGGGCCGACGATAAATAAAAAAGCTTCCGCCGTAGCCGCCCAGTTGCAAATAACACTCCGTGGATCTGATCGGCCAGCCGCGACGTTGGGCATACGAAATCGTGCCCAATTTATATCCCACTCGGTCATTCCAAAGATAAAAATATAAGAATGATTGGCTGGAATGTCCGTAAAAAAGAATCAAGATGAAGACCAGAACAAAAGCTTTGCCTTTCATCTTTCATCGTCTCTTTCGACTCGTCTTTTTCGACTTGTCTCTTTAAAAAATCGTCTCTTTCAGCTCGTCCTTTAAATAAAAACATCCTTCACATCTTACCCTTTAACTTTGTGGGAAGGGCGCCGGCGGTCAAATTGAGTTTTCGCGATGATTGTTGAGTTAGGGTATTGCTTTACTTGGGATGATATTAATGAAGCCGATGGCCAACCCAAGAAAAAAGACGACTACAAATTCCGCGAGTGAAGGGCTTTCCATTGAAAACAGCCTGGCGACGGGCGAAGAAAAAGCAAGAGTCACTGTCAAAAGGGTCAAAAGTCCAATGGACGATAGGACACGAGTCGACCGCAAAGCCTCACCGAGCTTACGGGCTCCGCCCTTTTCGCCAAGCAAAAGTCCCACATTGCCAATGACCAGGGCGAGAACGGCCAGACTTCTCTTGTGCAAGGGATCCCCCTCCGCCCCATAGAACGTGAGGACGGCAAGAGCAGTGAGCATCACTCCACGAGTCACGGATCCCCAAAGGCGACGTCGGGAAATAAACTCCCGCTTGAAAGCTGAGTCATTCCCTTCGATTTCGGCAAACGCGAAAGCCGAGACAGGATGAACGACGAGTTCCAAAAGAACAATATGAATGGGCAACAAAAGTTGCGCGCCGAGCATGAAAGACTGATAAAGCGCGATTCCGACAATGGGAATATGAAATGCGATCAGGTAACCAAAGCTCTCGCCGAGGCTTTGCAAAACCCCCTGACCCTCCAAAATTGCATCAACAATGCCGGAGAAATTGTTTTTAAGCAGAACCAGCTGAGCTGTCGACTGAGCGATATCCGTCGCCCGTTCCCCCATGCTGATGCCCACGTCAGCCAACTTCAGAGCCGGGGCATCGTTGATCCCATCGCCAGTCATGGCCACAATTTGGCCAGCCGATTTCAGAGCCCGCACCAGCTCCAGCTTTTGCTCAGGCCTCAAACGCGCAAAGATGGAACCTTTCCGATAAGCCTCCCGCTTCTGATCCTGTTCCATGCCTTCCAAATCGGGTCCGACGAACAGTTGGTCGTGACGGTGGGGAAGGGCAATCCTGTCGGCGATCGCGTGGGCCGTCAGCAGATGGTCCCCCGTGAGCATCTTGATCTGAATTCCCCTTTGCACGCACTGAAGAACTGCTTCTTTCACTCCCGGTCGGACGGGATCCGCGAAGCTCAAGACACCGACAAAGTTCAAAGACATCTCATCTTGCTCACGCACGCCAGTGAAGGGCCCCCGCCTCGTCGCCAAGCCGAGAAGGCGGCGTCCTGCTCCCGCTTCTTGCTGGGCCCATTGCCAAATAGCCGATTCATTCGTCGATGAATCACAGTGGGCCAGAACTCCCTCGAGCCCACCTTTTACGGCGATGATTTCTTCGTCGCCGGCTTTCTTCTTCCAGACGTGACTCATATAAGTTTCTTGAACTTTGAACGGGTAATCAATGCGCAGGTCCCATTCGGCATGCAAGTCCCCGACAAAATCCTTGTTTTGGGTTCTCGCAACCCACTCCATGATCCCTGCTTCCATCGCATCCACCGGCTTTGGTTCGCAAGCGAACACGAGAATTCTTGCAAGTTCCCGGGTGGGAGGCGGCTCCATCGGCACCTCCGCTGCCCAAGTCGGTGCCTTCGGCACCTCCGCTGCCCAAGTCGGTGCCTTCGGCACCTCCGCAGAGCCGTCGAAGATTCGCTCCAGACGAAATTGCCCCTCGGTCAGGGTTCCGGTCTTATCCGTGCAGAGCACATCCAATCGCCCAAGCCCTTCGATGGCCGGCAGCGACTTGACCAGAATACCTTTCTTCGACAGTCGGGCCGCGGCCAAGCTGAGGTAAAGAGTAAAAACCAAAGGGAATTCCTCAGGAATCGCCGCCATGGCGAGAGTCAGCGCCGCAATCAGACTTGTCCCGACTCCCTGGCCCCGCCAAAGGCTGAGTGCAAAGACCCCCGCGGCGAGCCCTAACGCGATAACGACGACAATCTTGACGGCGAAACGCACGGTGCGCAGCCAAGGACTGGGAGTTTCTTCAAATTCACGCAGAACCTTGGCGATGGCTCCGATCTGCGATGCCAGTCCCGTCTTCACGATCTCCACCACGCCCCTGCCCGTCAACACCCGGGTGCCGGAAAGAATCTCTTGCCCCAGACGCTTCTCCACCGGAATGGATTCACCGGTCAGGGATGATTCATCCATGGTCAGGTTGGCGGATTCCAGCAAGACTCCATCGGCGGCCACCGTCTGGCCCTCCTCGAGGATCAGCAAATCCCCAGGAACGAGTTCACGAGTGGGAATGATAACGGTTTCTTGGGCGCGGATCACATAACAACGTGAGCTGATCGATTTCTTGAGCGCTCGAAGCGCCTTTTGCGAGCGAAGCTCCAGCAAAACGTCGACTCCGATGATCGGAACGTAAGCCACCAGCAAGATCAGCGAATCACTGGTTTCTCCCAAGACCCAATAAACAATACTGAGGATGAGCATCATCAGACCCATGGGGTCAGAGAGAATTTGCATCGCTTGCGCCAACGAACTTGCCCATTTGTCTTCGGCGATTTCGTTGAAGCCAAACTGTTTTAAGCGCGCCTCAACTTCAGCTGCGGACAGTCCACTTGCGGAAAGTCCACCGCCATTCTTCATTTGCTGTCCCACCCACCCAGCATCTGCTCGACAAACTCACGGTCAATGCGCAGGTGGCGAACACCTGAATTATCCTTACGCGCTTTCAGAAGGGGGATACAGATAATTTCGGCGGCCACCGCCGGCGCGACCATCTCATGCACGAACCGCCGGGTTTGTTCCCCAATTCCCAATTCCTCACCATAAATCCGATTGAGCTGAAGCTTACGTAATATCTGAGACACCGCTTTGTCCGGGTACTCGTTTGAATCTTCCTGAACGTTGGTTATTTCAATAGCCCTGAGCAAGAACTGATACACGTCCGTCGTATTCAATAGATTCAGAACGACGGCGCCTCGTTCGCGCGGCAGATGAATCAAACCTTCAATCAGGACTTCCTGGTCCTTCTTGTGAGTGATCTTCACCGAACCGACAACGTTGCGCCAGTCAACTTGGGCCACGAAGGGCACTTGTTCCTCGTTTTCCGACAGGCGAGCTTGGCTGAATCCAAAGCCAAGTTTCCAAACGGAAAGTTTCGAGAAATTCTTTTCGATCATCGCGCGGTCCTCCGGTCGAAGGAACAAAGCACCTCCCACCCGATGGAGGAGATCCGGTGAAAACGCGCTTTCACCCGTATCTTCAAAGCGCATTTGCGACACCGCTCTCACTCTTGGCACCAGATCAAATCCCTCTTCAAATAAGAGTTTTCGCGCGTCCCCGGAACCGGGCCTGGTGTAGCAGACGGGCTCAGGCAATACACTCCCCACTTTGCAAATCTCATCACCGCGCACTTCCAACTGAAAGAACTGCGACTCAGACCCGGGCTCTTTTGTGTCTTGGGCCCACAGGTTTCCGCTGGCCAGAGCAAGGCAAGAACCAATGACGATGAGACTTGGAATACGGTTGCGAACGACCATGCGAATTTTTCCTCCAATTCAAAGAACGTTACAACGATCTTTTCTATTTGCGTAGCTTGATTTCTTGTCGAATGAAATTGCAGCCGTAAAAAAGTTCGTCGGCGGAGTCTCCGCCAGCTCATCTTAATTTGAGTCTTAGGTCGGGAAATTCATCGCCACCTGAAATTTATTATTTTTCTCATTTAGAAACACAAAATGACTCATTTTGATATAGAATAGAGATTATGATGACGGCCATTGTTGCTCTTCTTATCGGAACATCAGCCAAGGCGATCGGAATCCCCGGCGCTGGGCAGATGGTTCATCAAGCCCAGTGCATCACTCCGCGCGCCAACCCCGGCGCGCCAGTGGGAGTGCTATACGCCCACGGCTGGTTTGAAAAGCGCGGCTCAAGCGGATACGTCAAACTTGAAGAGGACAATCGCAAAAAATGGCAAGAGTACGCGGACTACTACAATGTGGCTGTTGCCGTTCCAGTCTCTGAGGTTGTCAATGGCAAGGGATACCGAACTTGGGGCCGGCGCACACCGGAAGAGACACTAGCGGCCATGAAGGATTTGGCCCGCTTCGCCTGTGGCGGCCGTCCCACCGTTGAAGGTCTTATGCTGGTTGGATTTTCTGACGGCGGCTACGCGACACGCCGAATTGCTCTCAACTGCGTTGCTCGGAAGCCGGAATTCGCTGCTGTCGTGATGATGGGAGCAAAGCCTAGTAGCGCCACCTCGAAGGTTGCTTACAGACAAGATTGCGCTCCATTGATTGCCATTCGCGGCAAGGGAGACGGTTCAACAGACCCTCAGGGAGGATTCTATCCGGCGGCCAAAGCAATGATTGCGTCCATCGGCGGAAACGGTGTTGTCGCTGAACCCTACAAGGGCAAACATGAAGTTCCCAATCTCGATGACTTGATATATCTTACGGAGCTCGCTAAACCAGGGTTTCTTCGAATCGCTAATCCGCCAGTCCGCGTGACCAATCAGGGTGGCTGGATGTAAGGGCTATTCTTGGCTCTTCAACTGCCCGCAGGCCGCCAGAATCTCATCGCCCTTGGCGCGCCGAATAGTGGCCGGCACGCCAAAACTGGCGAGCACATCTTTATAGCGTTGAATCGTTGCTTCATCTGGTTTTTCATAAACACTTCCAGGAAAACCGTTCACCGGAATCAAGTTGACCATGGCCGGACGGCCGAGCAACAAGCGGGCCGTGGCTTGCGCATCCGCCAGCGAATCATTGCATCCTTTGATCAGAATCATCTCGAAGGTCACAAACCTTTTTTTCCCGAGCGGCCAGCCATCAAGGATCGAAAAAATCTCGCCCAGCGGGTACTTGCGGTTGAGCGGCACCAAGCGGTTCCGTTTCTCATCAGACGCCGCGTGAAGTGAAAACGCCAGATTGACCGGCGGCATTTCATGTTTCCAGCGCCGCAGGCCGGGAACATACCCGGCGGTGCTGACGGTGACCTTGGCTGGCGACAGCCCGAGCCCACAGGGCTCCAAAAATATTTGCACTGCTTTTTTCACAGAGGTGAAATTTTGCAGCGGCTCTCCTTGCCCCATAAAGACCACGTTGAGCAGGCGGCAATCGTCCGGCCGGTTTTCCTGCAACCACCGCTTGGCTTCGATAAATTGTCCCACGATTTCTTCAGTTCGCAGATTTCTCACCAAACCTTGCGTCCCCGTAAGGCAAAACGAGCACCTCATGGCGCACCCGACCTGGGATGAAAGACAAGCCGTGTATTTGCCAGCGAAGGGAATCAATACCGTTTCCACCGAATGGCCGTCCGCGAATTCGAAAAGAAATTTAACAGTTCGATCGGCTGACTGTTTGACCGTTTTGATCAGCGGGCGGTCAAAAGTCAAATGACGCGCCAGGATCTCTCGGCTGCGCCTGGAGAGATTGTGATGATTGCAAAGATCCCGGCGGTTGCGGCGATAATGCCATTGAAAGAGCAACCTGGCTCCCCCAGTCGGGGCCTTCATCCGCGGTGACACCGACTTGGCCGCCTCCGCAGGCGACAACAATTCGCCGAGCTCACTCAAAGTATATTGGTAAAACGAAGTACATTGGTTAAACAAATCTTGCGGCATGGACCGAATCTTAAGGATTTCAAGACATCAGTCAAACGATCCGATATCCAACGCCCGTCTCGGTCAAAATATGCTGGGGGCTTGAAGGATTGGATTCAATTTTTTTGCGAAGCTGGTTAATGTAAATGCGCAGATATTGGCCCTGGTCCTCAGCCGTGGAACCCCAAACCTGCTTGAGCAAAATCGCGCTGGGGACGACTTTGCCACGGGCGCGCACCAAGCGCGCCAAAACCTCAAACTCAGTGAAGGTGAGCTTTACTTCATGTCCTAAGCGGGACACTTTCCTTTGCGACAAATCAACCGTCAACTCGCCCGACTCAAATACTGGAGTGGCCTCAATCATCCCCGAATTGCGCAAGGCCACCCGCGTTCGCGCCAGCAATTCCTGTTTGCCGAAAGGCTTGGTCAAATAATCATCGGCTCCGGCATCCAAAAGTCGAACCTTGGCTTCCTCTTCATCCACCACCGTTAAAATGATAATAGGGACGCGAGTCCACTGCCGTAACGCCTTCAAGACATCGAGACCATTCATGTCGGGTAAACCAAGATCCAGTATGACCAAGTGGGGGTGAAATTCCCCGACCTTTTCGATTCCTAATTTTCCATCGGCGGCTTCGGCAATCGTGAAACCAGCCGACCGCAGATTGAGACGCAAGGTTTGCCGGATCAACACCTCATCATCGATAATAAGAACCCGGACTTCATTCTTTTCCATCGGTCATTCCTTTCCATCCGGGCGTTCTTTCCCATCTGGTCATTCCTTTCCATCCGGGCGTTCTTTCCCATCTGG